>CAZFGQ010000007.1:0-68194 GCA_964518675.1 uncultured Spirochaetota bacterium | reverse complement strand
TTTCTAATAAGTTATAAAATATTAAAACTTAATTTTACTGTATATATTTTTGGAGGCTGTATTGCTTTATGACGGATAGTATGTTTTATCGTGATATAATATATCTAAAAATATTATACAATAAGTATTGAGCTTATAAAAAATATAGAAGTTTTAAAATATTATAACAGTTAAAAGGTTAGTATTTATCATTATCCTTTAACTTTGAGATGTCAGGTAATCCTTTAAGAACAGCCGATATGGTTCTTTCTACAAATATTGTGTCGTTTAAAAAATAATCATTATCAGAAAAGTTAATCTGCAAATCATTTATATTGATATCAACTTTTTTCTCACTAGTACCGGCTTTAACACCCATAGATCTGACAATATCAACAAGTTTATTAATTGCATAGTTATTTGCTTCATCGAGGGAGAAAAATACACGTCTACCACTTAAACCTTCAATAATAAACTCGTTCTTTTTGGTAGGATGTATCCTCACGTGTTTGGAAATAACTATTTTACTTGTAATTGCTCCGATTGCACTTGCAACATCTGTATTATCCGGAATAATATATTTTGTGTTTATATATGATGATATTTTAGGTAAGAAGTATTTTATCGGCGCACCAACTCCAATTACCGGGTATTTAAGATGAAAGATTACATCCATGGTAGTACTTTCTCTATTTAACCACATTTCCATTGTTTTTTGAATGGAACTGCTCTTTCTAAAATTAATGTTTCTTGGCATTTCATAATCAAGAAGTTTGTAGATAATCTCCGTAGCTATAATCCTTGCAATGGTGTTAAAAACATACTTTATAAACTCATCTCTACTGGAAAAACCTCCGAGTGTAGAATACATTTCGGATAATCTGCAGGCAATCTTTTTCCCTGTTTTATCAAATTTTTCTTTTATGTGTATCAAATCTGTCGGTGTTAGACCACATCGTTGGATTATATTAGCCTTCTCGAGTCGAAGTAGTGGAACAAGATGCCAATTTTTTACCTCTGTGATCTCAGCCAGCTCATCAATGGTGTGAGGCCTTGATTTCAAGGCTTCGATTATCATCTTTTCCCGGACTGTGAGCCTGAGCTTATCCCTGCACTGTGTTAAAGCTATGATCTGTATCGGTTCTGTTGAGTTTTTGTAAAACTCAAAATTTTTCTCCACATAATCGATTGCGTATCTTACCCCATCATGGAGTGAGCCTATCCAGCTGATAGGGGAAACATGAACAGGACCAATTTCAATTTCTCCATCCACAACCTTTATATAGCTGTCTGCTCCAAGACCTATTGTTGTTACGTCGATAGCCTGAACATGGGTTTTTCTACCACCTACAAGTGTTCCGTCTGAACATTCTTTGATTGTCCCGTTTTTGATTAGACCTATATCCGTTGATGTGCCACCGATATCAATAACGATTGCATCGTCAAAGTTCGTAAGATGTCTGGCTCCAGATATACTGGATGCTGAACCGGAATGAATTATCTCAACCGGTCTTTCCAGAGCCATACCGATGCTTACCAGAGAACCGTCACCCTTTACTATTGCTATTGGAGCATTAAGATTTAGCTCATTCAGTATATTTTTTAAATCATTGATAAACCTTTTGACTTGAGGTATTATTCTTGCGTTCAATACAGCAGTGGTGGCTCTTGTTTTAAAATTGAGGAGTTCTGATAGCTCGTGTCCGCATGAAACAAATAGTCCGGTTTCCCGATGAAGGATATCTTTAACAAGCATTTCATGTTCTGGATTGATTGTACTGGCATAACCGGAAACTGCAAATGCATCGACACCGTAGTTTTCTATGAGTTCTTTGCCGATTTTTCTAACCTGCTCTGTATCTATGGGTTCGATTTCACTCCCATCTATATCGAGTCTTCCCTTTATTATTCTAATAGGATCATGGGGGATATCTGAAGGTTCAAAAAGATTATAGGGAGGCATGATTATCAAACCGACATTTTGGCCCTTTCCTTCAACAATTGCATTTGTTGCTAGTGTGGTAGACACTGTAACAAGCTCAACTGATTTTAGATATTCTTTGTTTATCTCTTGAAGGGCATTTTTAATACCAATAGTGAAGTCCCATGGAGTTGTTTGTGCTTTAGATTTTGCGAGTAAAAGATTGTTTTCAAAGTCGAAGATCACGACGTCTGTGTGGGTTCCACCCACATCAATTCCCATCCCATGTTTTATATAGCTACTATTGCATGATGAGAATTTATCTTTCTTGTAGTTTGTGCTCTTAGTATTTCCCATATTCTGACATTTATGTATTTTTTGTAAAATTAAGGTTGTGTCAAGAGAGTTGATTTTTTCTATAGTAATTTATCAATGCCTCAAGAAGTATCTGTGCATTCTTGGTAATTCTTTCTTTTTCCTTCGTATTTTTCTTTTTAGGTAGCTGAATCATATCAGATATTTCGCCGTGGATATATCCCATTATTATTTCAGCAATAATTTCACACTTTTCGTGATTTAACTTTTTATCGCTCAATGCAAAAATCATTAATACAAAATCGTCAATGAACTTATTCCAGTATTTCATGACACTTTTGGGAGGCGTGCCGGGCGCCGGTTCAAGCCACATGAATCTATATAAACCAGGATGCTCGAGAGCAAAATCAATCTGGCTTTCAATCAATTTTGCGAAAAACTGAGAAGCGTTGTATTCAGTTCCAATTTTTTTCATGATGTATTGTGCAAGGAACTTATAAGAATGTGCAAGCGCATACCAGATCAATTCTTCAAGATTCTTAAAATAGTTGTAAATATTTGTATGTGCACATCCGGCCCTTTTTGCTATTTCTCTCAGGTTTACACCTTTACTTGAGTGATGTTCATCAATCATTTCAAGTGTCAATCTTAGCAGTAGCTCAGGAGTAATATTTTTATTCGTCCTTTTGCGTGTTCGTGTGGAAGGTTTGGAATTTCCCTTTTGAATGGATTTATTATTTAGAACCTGCATATTAGAATCTTAATTCTCTCAGCTGATTTTGTCAAACCTAAAAATCAGCAAAATATTCAGTAGAATTCCTGTATGGTAAAAAGTTTGAATTGAGATCTATTTTCATCGTAGATTAATTTTTTTGATTTGACAGGTTCTTCGGCTGAAATGGATAATTTTTTGTTAAGTAATTTGACCTGATTATAAAATCCAACCTTGAGAAGTTCCTCAATATTCAGGAGTTTTAATGAAGCAAGATAGTTCATACATTCAAGCATATTTGAACCAGATCCGGCGAGATATCCATCCGAGACAGAAAAGATCATTTTGTTCTCTTTCAGAACTACTTCAGATCCCTTGTAATTATATCTCCCGGGTGGGAGACCAGCCAGTGGAGAACTATCGCTGGTAACGATTGTTTTATTCGGAGTTTTTGTTTTTATAATTGTTTTGATCAAAGGAAGGGGCAGGTGGTGCCCATCGGTAATGAGCATTGCAGAAAGTTCATCCCTAGCGAGAGCTTCAAAAATAGGATTGTAGTGTCTGTGAATCATATGTGGAATTCCGTTTCCGAGATGAGTCAATAATTTTGCACCTGATTTTATAGCCATATCTATCTCTTTACCACCAGCTAATTGATGACCAAGTGAGACAATAACACCTTTCCTGGTGGCGAAATGAATTAACTCTTTCGCTCCTTCAAGCTCACTGGCCATTGTAAGGATGCTTATTTTCCCATTTGCCCACTTTAACATTTTTTCAAAAAAGTTTATTGAAGGTTTCCTGATTAGTCCGGGGTTATGTATCCCTCTTGCTCCATTGTGTTCTGAAATAAAAGGTCCTTCAAGATGGATTCCGGGTACATGGATGCTGATATGGTGGTATTTTTCAATTATTCTGGCAATTAGCTTCAGGTTTCTTTCGTAAAGATCCGGGGGAGAGGTTATTATTGTTGGGAGAAATATCCATGTTCCACAATTCACAAGTTTCTTAACAACCTCAATAAATTCATCCTCACTCAATTCGTAGGATGAAAAGTCAATTCCCATATACCCGTTAACCTGAAGGTCGATAAACCCAGGTATCTTTAGTATTTTTGGTGGGTTTAACATTTGATGTATCTTTCTCTGTTTTTGAGTAAACTTGAAGAATCAATGTCAAGATACATATAACAATTCTTATGTAGCTGCAGAATAGATGCGGGACAGTAAGGCGTTACTTTTCCCTCTATGGCATTCTTACATGCCTCCGCTTTTCTTTTTTCAGGAACAGAACAAATTATATACCTTGACTTCGTTATCTGTTTTATGCTCATGCTTATGGCACTGGATGGCACATCTTCAAGTTTTTTGAACCATCCTTCACCCACCTGTTGTAACCTGCACTTTTTATCAAGTTCAACCACAATAAATGGATATTCAATATCAAAATTGGCAGGTGGATCGTTAAAAGCCAGATGACCATTTTCTCCTATCCCGACAAGAGTAACGTCAACCCCGTAGTTTGCAATTATGCTGTTGAGACGAGTACACTCGGCATATGGATCCTTGCTATCTCCATTTATAAAAAATATATCTTTCACTTTTTTTACTTTAGATAGGAAGTTTTCTTTTATATATCTTCTGAAGCTCGCAGGATGGGTTTCGGGAAGACCTATGTATTCATCGAGATGAAAGACAGATACTTTACTCCAGTCAATTTTGTTGCTCTGGGTCAGACACTCAAGTGTTCTCAATTGGCTCGTTCCAGTGGCAAGTACTAAACATGCAGAATCTTTTTCTTTTATTGAGTTTAATAAGATTTCTTCTGCTTTTTTCCCCGCCTCTCTGCCGAGCATTTCAATTGACTTGCATATATATACCTGCATTTTTTATTCCCTGATTTTTAATATATAATAATAAATACACAAATATTTAATTTCTCATAAACCCTATTTTAAAAATTTATTGAGCCACTCGAAAGCGGTCTCTTGCATGCTCTTATCAAACTTATGCCCTCCGGGGAATAATTTGAAACAAAAATTATCTGGAGCCCCCATCTTTCGATATATCTCTCTAATTTTTTCTGAAGCAACTTTGACCTCATTTAAAGTAAAAAGTGGATCTTTTTCTGTGGCAAGCACCATCGCAGGTGAAGGGGCTCTTAATCCAAGGATCTGTGGATAGTCCATCATCCTTGGGAGTTCAGGAATATAAAGCATCCAGGTATGTGTAAAGCATATGTTGGAGGCGAAGTCTTTCCATGTACTCATAAACCCCGCAGTCACAGTACATATAATTCTTTCATCGATACCGCCTATGAGATTTGTTCTAAGACCTCCACCCGATAGGCCACAGCAGCCTATCCTTCCGGAATCAATATCATCCCTGGAAAGCAGGTAATTAAGTGCGCATGTATCTTCGAATAGTATAAGTGCTGGCCAGCAAAATCCCATTGATAATAAAGATTTTGCTATGATATCTTCATAGGGCTGACTAATCGAGTTATATAGTTGGATTATTCCAGAATCTTCATTTTGAAGGTCCAGACTAAAACCCGTGCACTCTATTTGTTCGATTTTTTCTGGTGTTAATTCCTCATGTTTATCGGGAGGCTGAAGAATACGATCAATGACAAATTGGGGTACCAGTTTGTAATCCAGCTTTCTGCTCTCAAAGGTAAAAATGTCAGGTACAAGAACGCCGTATCCCTGTTTTGCAAGTTCATTGGCAATTGCCCTGCCTCCATAGTATTTCTTCTGGTGTTCTTCTATCAAGGGATGGAGTTTGTCTTTTATTTTAACGACCTTGGATTTACCAAAATATTTGAATCCACCGTGGTCGTGGAGCAATAGTATTCCGGGTAGTTTACCCCTATGTCGGGATGGCTTCAGAAAGAATGCTTCTGTTGGTGGACCGTAGGGTAGGGTCCACTCTAGGAGTTCGATGTATAGGTTATCCATAGTATAGGTTTTTTTTACCCTGGGTTCAGGGACAAATGGTTTATGGGGGAAATAAAGTATTTCGCCCAGTTTTTTCAAGGTTTTTTCCCTGTAATCATGCGGATTTTTCCACAAAGGATTCAAATATGAAAATGGCAGCTCTTCATCTTTTTTTGATCCCACATTGGATAGGAGGATTATATTGCCATAGTTTCCCAGGATATTTTTATCATTTGTGTATTGGTTATTGGCCTGTTTATTTTTCATTTGATAATACTCTACCGTATAAGCGAAAATTCATATCAAAGTTGGCCAGATTATCCCAGCTGGGATTTTTTAGTCTTACATTCATAAACCTTGTGTCATCCGCTTCCCCAAATACATTTCCATCCTGCGCGTACCATTTGAAAATGCAATTTCCCGATGATCTCAGTGCAAGCCAGTAGTATCCCGATTCAAGCGCTGGAGTATTCTTACCCGTTGGAAAATCAATCCAGGGGTTGTCAATTTGCATGAACCTTACTCTACTGGAATCCACAGAGAGGGTTCTGAAATACCTTTTACCTGGCATTCCATTATTATCACTGAAAATATCAATCCAAATTCTACCAGCATCACTGAATTTGATAAGTGGTAACTGAAACCTTTTTATCTTTATCTTATCAGGAAGAAAGAACCTCTGTGCATATACCAGGTTTTTGGTGGCATCCACGTCGACATGTTTTGAGATATTTTCCAGGTAGCTCTCAAATGAACCATCTTCTATGCTGAAAAAGTATGCCATTCCTTTATTGGACTCTAAATTTCCAGAATTTTCAGATAGGGTAATTTTATAGTCTGCTGGTAATTCTGGTATCTGGGGTGAAAGGATGATTTTTCTTGTTATTTCACCTGTTAATGCCCTGTATTTCAGTGCAGAACTGTAATTTTTAATATCAAAAATGTACTCACTTTCAAAACTAACTTCATCTCCACCGGCGCTCCATCTGTCCGAAACATAATTCGTATCCGGTCCGACAGAGAGTGCGATCAGATTGGGAGTGGTACAGAAGTATAAACCTCTAGGATCGTAGCCAATCCATCCAGTATCTGGAAAGTAAACCTCAACCCAGTATCTTGTGCTGTTTGGAAAATCGAATATATAATTGATCTTACCTGTTTTTATGGTAATTTCCTTCTGAAAAGAAATACCATATACTACCCTTGAAGGAATGTGCGCTGCTCTGAGTAGGGAAACGATAAGGTTCACAATGCCTTCCTCTGTTCCCATTTTTCTTTTAAGTATAAAAGCGGCATCTACATGATTATCACTGTTTTTAAGTTTTCTTTTCTCAATCAGTGCTATATTTTCATCAACCCATCGGAAAATACCAAATACAACGTCTATTTCTCTATCTCTATTCTTTGAAATGGATTCTGCCAATTCTTTTATGGCGGGATCATTTGCAGGTGTCAGTTCAGTGGATTTCAAATAAATGCCCATATTCTCAGTATACACCTGGATAGGATATACCGCCTCAGAGGTATAGGGATAGTACCTGCTGCACAGTAGAGCCTCGAACTGAAGGTCAACCTGAACATTTCTGACCTGCTTTTTCCATATTAAATCCAGATACTTATTCCCATACTCATCCTGGTATTCATTAATCTCTGTAGGAAATGGGGTAATGTATCTTCTTAATCTTTTGATGTTTTGAGTTGTAAGGGAGTGTTCCATATTTCTGGGCAGGTACATGTGATAAACAAGATTCTTTGTTCCAGGGTAGCTGAAAAATCTTTTGGTCACATAAGCGGTAATATTTGCCTTGCTTTCTCCTTCAACCTGTACTATTTCTGCATTTAATGGGTAGAAAATGGTAGATATGAAAAGGCATAGTAGAATCCATATCTTTGGTATTTTGCCTGTAAAATTCATTTCTAGCCACCATACTCCTTAAGGGGTATTAAATAAAAAGTTGTAACGGGATTTTTAAATGCTAAAATATAATTTAATGGTTAATAAGAGAAAAGAAGTTTAAAAATGAAAGTTATTTCACTAATATCGTATATTATTTCACCACTTTTAATTGGGATTGGTTTAGGTTATTTGTTTAAAGCACTGGGTATTGTGAATCCAAAACATTATGCAATTTTGATAATAGTAACACTTACCATGAGTATAGTAAATATGGTTATAGTTACTGTTAAGCTCTCCAGGAAGTGAAAGTACAAAACCGTTTTATTTCTACCGGGCGATTTTTGTAGAGTACTGGCAAACACTTTCTTTGTGATGTGAGTTAAAAGTTAAAAATATATGAAAATATAATTGAAGAGGAAGTATGTAAGAATTTATAATTTAACAGTCAGTCCTTCATAGGCATAGGTAAGATTCCTGAACCTTCTCCGATAATAACTCTGCCGCTTTCTCAAATCAGAATCAGTTGCCGATGGATCATGGTGTGTAAGTATGAGATTTTTTACCTCTGCTCTCTTTGCCACTTCAATGGCCATTTCGGCAGTACTGTGACCAAATCCCTGTTTTGGTGTGGGAAGTCCAACATACTGTTCTTTCGTATACTGGGCGTCGTGGATAAGGTAGTCAGCACCTTTGGCAAATTCTATCAATTTGGAATTACCAAAAATATAACCTTCCACGTCTGTAGCAAAAATAAATGCCCTGTTTTTATATTCTATTTTATATACAAAGACGCCATTTGCAGGGTGGGAGTAGTCATTCATAATACTTATAACCATATCGTTTTCAGCAGGCTTTACTTCATTTTGGAATTTATTAATGAGTTTTGGTGTTTTGCTGTCTGGTGAAATAATAATCATATTATTTTCTTTAATCGTCTCTACCTCTTTAACGGAGTTCGAATGGTAGAAATCAATCGGAAAGTTAGGAGGTATCATTGATCTCTCGAGTGTAACACTCAGTTCACCACCAAAGTTTCTTGGACCAAAAAAGTGTAGATGAGATTGGCCAAGGTAGAGTGGGGTGAAGAAGGGCAATCCCTGAGTATGGTCATGGTGTAGATGGGTAAATAGAATGGTGAGTTCAAGTATCTTCTCTCCAGAAGTGAAAAACTCCTGAGCTAATTTTTCACCAAGCTTGATAATCCCTGTGCCTGCATCAATTATAACCACGGCCCCCGCAGCTCGAATTTCCAGACATGTGGTGTTACCACCAAATTTTAATGCATATGGCTGGGGTACTGGATGGCTACCCCTTACACCCCAGAATGTAAAGGTGAAATCTCTGTTCATTTTTTCCTCTTATTGGTTGGCTTAATACCACTCTCAGTTATTAGATAATCGACAGGTATATCAAAATCCTTTACAGGGAGCTCATCATAGAGCTGAAAATCATATGCGAGGGAGCAGGTAATACTTTCTGAGTTAGATAAAAATCTGTCGTAAAACCCTCCACCATAGCCTATCCTGTATCCCTCATGGGTAAATGCAAGTCCCGGCACAATTATTAAGTCTATTTCTTCTGGATTTACCTCTGGACATTTCTCATCAGGTTCGAGAATCCCATAAAACCCTTTCTTTAAATCTTTATTCGGATCTTTTATAAGGAATGGTTTCATGAGATTCATCTCAGGAAGGACTTTTGGAACACATACTCTCTTTCCTCTGGTAAGTGCATCTTTGATGATATCCAAGGTATTGATTTCGCTCCTGAAGCTGACATAGCAAAATATTGTTTTTGCCTCTTGGTAAATATTCCAGTTAAACAGAAAGTTCAGGATTTTTTTATCTTTACTTTCCTTATCATTTCTGGGCATTGAGTCCCTTATCTTCTGTATTTCCCTCCTTATCTGTATTTTCTTTTTCTCTTCTTCTTCCATCCTGAACTTTTTTTCCCTGAACTTTTTTTCCATCCCTCTCCTCCAGCTTTTTCGCAAGATTTCTGTAGAAATCGTACCGTTTCTTGAACTCCCTTTCATCACCCAGAGGTTTTTCATCCGGCTTGTAAAACCTTACATCCTCATCCATGTACTTCTGAGGAACAAAATGGTACTCAAAATCATGGGGATACTTATATTCTCCCTCCGCCCGCACTGAGGATCTCAGGTGGGGTGGCACCTCCTGGGAAATTGTTTTTTTCACATATTCTATTGCTTCGGAAATTGCTCTGTATGACGAATTACTTTTAGGTTGGAGCGCAAGGTAAAGAGTTGCATGTGCCAGAATGATCCGGGCTTCAGGCATACCAATTGTATCAACAGCATGATAGGCAGCATTGGCAAGAATGATGGAAAAATTATCTGCGAGTCCTATGTCTTCACTTGCCAGTATTATCAATCTTCTGGCTATGTATAGGGGATCTTCGCCCGCTTCGAGCATCCTCGCAAGCCAGTAAATAGCGGCATCAGGATCTGAGCCTCTTATTGATTTTATGTAAGCTGAAATAATATCGTAATGGTAGTCTTCATCCCTATCATAAATGAGGGATTGTTTATCAATAAGAGTCTTTAGATGAGATATGTTCAGTTCTTCTCCAATATCTTTAATCTTTAGTCCAGCTTCCAGGAGGTTTAACATTCTTCTGGCATCTCCATTTGCAAACCTCACCAGAAATTCCCTGACTTCCTTATTCAATCTTATTTCCAGTTTCTTTTCTGCGCTGTCAAGAATTCTATTAAGATCTTTCTCTTCAAGTTTTTCAAACTGGAATAAAAGTACCCTCGAACGGAGTGGAGGAATGAGATAGAAATATGGATTATGTGTTGTTGTCCCTATCAGGGTTACCAGTCCATCCTCCAATGCCGGCAAAAGGCCATCCTGCTGCATTTTATTAAACCTGTGTATTTCATCAATAAAGAGTATCGTTTTTTTACCGAGCATTCTATTCTGCCTGGCAATATCAAATGCTTTCCTCAGGTCTTCGCTTTTTGCCGTAACGGCATTGAGTTTCAGGAACTCACTTCCTGTTTTTTTTGCAATTATGTTTGCAAGAGCCGATTTCCCACTTCCGGGTGGCCCATAGAAGATGCATGACGGCAACCATCCACGGCTTATCAGTTTTCTGATAGGTCCTTTTTCAGCAATTATTTTTTCCTGTCCGTAAAACTCGTCAAAGTCTTCAGGGCTTAGCCTGGTTGCAAGAGGTTTATCCTTTTCTGAATGTTCCTCTGAACGTTTCTCATCGAATAGAGACATGATCAACAGCCCTTAATCTTATTCATCGCTGTTCTGACCAGAGTTTTTCCTTTTTCGATAAACCATTGAGCTCTTTCGGATGTATGTGCTTCTGAAAATAATCTAATAATAGGTTCGGTATTTGACATCCTTATATGAATCCACTCATCACCTATGTTTACCTTAACTCCATCCAGTGTGGATATCGAACTAGCATTTAACTCCTTTTTGATCAATTTCTCGAGTATATTGTAAAAGTCAGTTGAGGCAGGGGGTTCTGGTAGATAATCATTTATTTTTATTTTCTCTTTAATCATGGAAAACCTGGGGAATAGGGATGTGTAGTATGAAATTGGTTTCTCTTCCTCAGCCATAAGCTGAAGAATAAGAGCTATACCAACCATGCTATCTCTACATGGATTTATTGAGGGAATTATTACTCCACCATTTCCCTCACCACCGAAATCGGCTCCTATTTCAAGCAATTTCTCAGTAACATTAATCTCTCCTATCTTTGTCCTGTAGACTTTTACGCCATACCTTTTTGCCAGATGGTCAATCATACTGGAGGTTGAGAGATTGCAAACAATATCGGTTTTCCTTTTTCTAAGGTAAGATTCGCCGCAAATGGCAAGTGTGTACTCTTCACCGATTGCAATGCCCCTTTCATCCACAATTGAGAGCCTGTCGCCATCTGGATCCTGTGCAAATCCGATATCTGCCGACTGTTCCTTCACTACTTTTTCAAGGGTTTTTAGATTTTCCGGTACAGGCTCAGGGGCTCTGGGAAACGATATACCAGGTTTTTCATTTATCATTATCAGTTCACAGTTAAGCATATGGAGTAGTTTTTTATCGATATCTCCCGATGCCCCACCACCGGGATCCACAACAACCTTAAATTTTTTCTTTTTGATTTTCTCAACATTTATTGTTGATAATACTCCCCGAATATGCATGTCCAGAGCATTTCTGGAGTCTATTCTTTTACCAAAAGATCTGTAGTTTTTCCACAATCTTTTTCCAAAATCATCTTTTTGCAGAGAATCCTTTATTTTTTTGATATCCACCTGACTGAGAAAAATGCCATTGGAGTTGCAGAACTTGAGGGCATTCCATTCAGGTGGATTATGGCTCGCTGTTACCATTATTCCACCATCTGCATCTGTATGTCCAGTATAGTAAAGGAGAGTAGGAGTTGTACATACACCAATGCTATAAACATCTTTTCCTGCCCATATTAAGGTGCCAGTAGCAATGCTTTCTATTGCTTCTCCTGTAACTCTCGTATCCCGACCGAGTGCAATACTGTTCGATTTATCTGGAATAGATGAGAGAAAGGCCGAGATAAATCTAACTATATCGCCGGGTTTCACTGAATCTCCAACTATTCCCCTTATTCCTGATACACTTATCATCAAGGACATTTTGAACCCCTTAATTTGAACTATTAATCATACCCGAGAAGTATCTGCACTTATATGTTAACCAGCCAGTTTTGCTATTCTTCCCTCAGTCCGGTAAGAGTAATTCCCCTTATGAACTGTTTCTGGGCAATTAAAAAAATGATTAAAATTGGCATTGTGGAAATTGTTGTTCCAGCCATTAATTGTCCCCAGTTTATACCCCCTTCTTCTTTAAACATAGCAAGACCGTATTGTAAAGTTCTGATTTCGATTCTGTTTGTTACAACGAGAGGCCAGAGGTAGTTGTTCCAGCTCCACATAAAGGTGAAAATGGCAAGGGTAGATAGAATTGGCTTGGAAAGGGGAAGAAGAATTCTAAAAAGAAAACCAAGCCTTGAACACCCATCAAGAACTGCTGCTTCTTCGAGCTCCTTTGGAACGGTCATAAAGAATTGTCTGAGTAGAAATGTTCCAAATGCGCTTGAGACAAAAGGCACAATCATTGCTGCATAGGTGTCGATCAAACGGAAGAAGTTTAGAATAATATATACTGGAATCATAATAACATGCTGAGGTATCATCATTGTGGCCAGAAGTATATAAAACAATACCTCTCTGAATGGAAACTCTATTCTGGCAAAAGCGTATGCAGAAAGTGAACAGGTGAATAGTTGGAGGATGGTAATCGTTACCGATACAATTAAACTGTTTATAAAAAACCTTACAATTGGTATGGATTCGACAACATTTCGATAGTTGACAAACGTAATTCTCGAGGGGATTATTCTAAAAGGATTTGCCAGTACCTCTCTCATATCTTTAAGTGAAGTGGACACTCCCCATATAAAGGGAAAAATCATAATAATCGCACCGAGAATAAGTATCGTATGAATCGCTGCATTGCCTATGATTCTTCTTGCCCTTTTACCAATCAAAGCTTACCGATCCTTTTTAAATGTGATTAGTTTAATAATGAACCCTTTTGCCGATTATTCTTACCTGAAGATATGTGAGAATTACCAGTATTGCAAAAAGAATATATGCTGCCGATGAAGCATATCCAATTTCAAGAAACTTAAATGCTCTCTCATATATATAGTATACCAGCACTAGTGAAGCATTAAGGGGACCTCCTTTTGTTGTCACTGCTACCTGTTCAAATACCTGAAAACTTATTATAAAAGCCATAATTATTACAAAAAATGTTGTTGGGCTCAAAATAGGAAGTGTAACTCTAAAAAATCTTTTGATGGGTCCAGCTCCGTCAAGTTCTGCCGCTTCATAGAGGCTTTTTGGTATATTTTGTAAACCGGCAAGAAATATGATCATAAAATACCCTGTGTTTCTCCATATACTTATTATACTTATTGCAACGAGGGTGACACTCGGCCCCTCCAGCCATCCAGGAACATTTATCCCAATCGATTCAAAGAGAAGCCTGAAGATACCCTTTGGCTCATTTAGCCATGCAATCGGTTTAATGCCAATTATTCCAAGTAGATAATTAAGTATACCATTTTGAGATTGAAATATCCATTGCCATATAAATGCACTGGCAACAAATGAAGTCATAACTGGCATGAAATAGATTGTTCGGTAAATTGCAAGACCCTTTATGTTTGCATTTAAGAGAAGAGCGAGTGCAAGGGATATTGCAATGCCAATCGGTACTGTAATAAATGTATAGTAAAAAGTATTTACCAGTGCTTTATGAAAATCCTCCGACTTAAAGAGTTTGACATAGTTTGATAATCCCACAAACTTCATCGGCGCCAGTAAATTCCACTTGTTAAAACTAATATAAAAGGCAAAAAATATGGGTATTATGATAAAAACAAATATTACCAGATAGGTTGGAAGGATATATATGTATGCTGCTCTGTATTTTATACTTCTAATTTTTTATCCTCCAGTGGATGTTTAGGGCAAAACGGCAGCATTTCAATTGCCTGAATCCTTTAATCACTGTGTCTGGTCATAATTATTATAATGAGTTAAAAATCACTCAGAGTCGCAAATAATGTTGAAGATAACTGAAACTGAATAACTCAGGTCTATGGTAAAAAGAGAATCCAACTTAAAACCTCAATTAAAACATGGTCGTAAAGTTCAGCATCACCCCTTTTCCCAGAGCTATATCAATATATAGAGGATTCAGGATATAATGATACCATCTGAAAGAGAACCCTCCGCCAACAAGGACTTTCCCGGAATTTAAACTTTGAGTATCTCCAATAATATCTCCATCGAAAAACAAACCTATTTTTATATTATAATTAAAAATGAGAGGCATTAGTATTTCCTCTGTTATAGAAAATCGGAAGTTTCCCGTATAATTAAAAGGATCGTTTCCTCTCGCCCTCGATGTAATTATTTTTCTTTCAGGAATTATTCCTCCTGCAAGGTTAATTTCTCCGTAGAAAAGGTTCGTAATCTGGAGCATAAGCTCTTTTTGGTATTTCCCATCAATTCTTAAAAGGTAACCCGGACTGTCATTATGGTTAAATAATAGCTGAGGAACAAAATCCATTGAAAAACTGCTTTTTAATTCTTTATTGTTTTTATTGATCCTTAGTGGGGATTCAATCCCCAGGTAGGTATTACCCATTTTCCCGGCTTCAATGCCAAAACCCAAATTAAATCCCCCTGATATATTGTATTTTATCGCTGGTGAGATGTAGCAGTACTGATCGGGATAATGTGCGGAATCGATATAGCCGAGATTAATTTCTACCCAGAGATCTTTTAACTGACTCGATGAATATCCAAACTCGATTCCCTTTGCATCATATATGGATACCTTTGTTTTTAACTTGGATTTATTGCCCTTAAAATTTACATCCTCATAAAATAGCGAGTTGTGAAAATGAACTTTATTTTTATCCACATATACAAAGCCTGATGGGATAAGTTTAAAATAATTTTTTTCATCGACTTCTACATAGAGTTCGAGGTTTCCATCCTCATCGAGTACATCATCAAAGAAAACGTCGTTGAAAAGTCCTGTGGAGAGTATATTATTACGGCTTCTGTTAATCTCATCTATGATATCTTCCAGTGTGTAGCTCTGTTTTTCATTGATTGTAATTCTTTCTCTGATTATCTCGGTGGTGGTTCTTTTATTGCCTTTTATAACAATTTTTTTTATAAAAACTACTTCAGAATTATTTGTTGGATTTTTTTTATCCTGTTCTGCATATAGGATGCATGTGACAGCAAAAAGTAAGAGTAGCACCAATAAAACGATCTTGTTTGATTTTCTATTGAACATTTAGTATCCTGTTGTTCCCAGAGGATTTATGTATACTGTTACTGTTCTTCCTCAGTTGCCAATAACTCATTTATCTTCTCCGCTGCAATATCCAGAATTATTTTGGGTTCTTTTTTGTTTATTAATATCTCGTCAATTGCGAATCTAAGTATCTGATCGATCTGAGGTAGATAAGGCGTAAAGTCAGGTGGTCTTGCATAACCCAGTTGGTCAAGTGCAACCTTATAATTGGGATGTTCTTTATAAAAACTTTTTAGTTCTACGCTTTCAATGGCTGACTTTCGCAATGGAAGATATCCCGTTTCTTTATGCCATCTAATTGTATTTTCTTTGGAGCTAAGCCATCTTATGAAATCCAGAGATTGTTTGTATTCATTGTATGAGTCAGAGAGTACAACAAGTCCTGCTCCTCCCAGAAGAACTGACTTGTTCTCGATGTAGGGAAGGGGAGCTATACCAAGTTTCCAAGGCAAATTTTCTTCTGCAAACTTAATTCCAGCACTGGTGATTGGGCCCATTGCAATTTTACCCTGGAGGAATGCATTTGTTCCCTCGAATAAACTCCACTTGCTTGGCATTACTCTGTACTTGTAAATCATGTCCTGTAAAAGGTTCATTACTCTCACGCCTTTTTCATTGTTAAACACAGCTTTTGTTCTATCTTCGTTTAAAACCTCGCCTCCCAATTGCCTTATAAGGGGAGTAAATCCGAATACCCCTTCTACCGAAACCAGTACACCCCACTGGTCTATTATTCCATCTCCGTCAAAATCTTTAGTCAATTTTTTGGCATATTCTATAACTTCGTCCCATGTTTTGGGAGGTTTTTCAGGGTTAAGCCCCGCCTCTTCAAAAGCATCTTTATTGTAATAAAGTACCTGTACACTTATGTTAAAAGGATATGCATACACTTCAAGTTTTCTCGATACACATCTCCAGAATTGGTCGAGAATATCATTTTTGTCTTCCTCTGGAATATACTCTGTAATTGGCTGGATACTTCCATTTTGAATAAATATGTCAAGATATTCAATAGCCACCTGAGCAATATCAGGAGGATTATCGGTTTTTATTGCGTTGAGGAGTTTTGCCTTCATGTCGGGATACAATCCCTGAAACACGGGATTTATAACCACATCCTTATGCTCTTCATTGTACTGGTTTATGAGATCGTACAGTACATTTCCCTGATATATCGACATGCTGTGCCAGAAAGTAAGCTGGAGCGGTGCCTTTTCACTTCTGCCTCCACAGAATACCAAAATAAATGCAGCTCCAAGTAAAATTATTAATCCGGTAATAGAATACTTTGACTTCATTTATTAATTTCCTTAATTGTTCTTTCTATTTTTACTATTCTCCATTTGTTTTTAATTTTTGCAAGATGTAATGTATCGATTTCACTGTATTTTTCTACCCCGGTTTCTGTTTCGATTTTTTTTATATAAGATATCTTGAATACCGGTTGTGAAGAATCCTGGATCCTGGTTATACTTACATTCTCAATGGTTACAGGGTCCCATCTATAATTATAAACTTCCTCTCCCATAGAAGGAGATTCCGGCGGTTTTTTAGAATATATCTGGCCTAATCTTGAAACAACATAAATTGTACTTACTTCATTGATCAATTTCCTTCCTGCTCTTTTGTAGAAGAGTGTTTCGAGTACCTCAACATCAAGCTCATCAATAGCCTTTATATATATTTCGACTATCTTCTCGGGGGGTAGGCCCGTAACATCTATTATCCCCTTGCTGCTTTTTATAAAATCTGTAATAAGATATACTCCAAATCCGACGAGTAGAATTATTACTATGAGAAGCCCCCGCCTGAAGGATATAAATGTTTTAATTCTGTGTCTGGATCTTGAAAAAAAGGGTCTTCTAATCAATGGTGGATTTGAATAAACGATATTCTTATTTTTATTTTTAAAACTATTCAATAAATTAAGCGTTTTTGAAACTGTTTGCTCCAATCTATCAAGTGAAACTTTGTTTTTGGTTATTCCATACCAAATTATGTTTGAGATATCCCTGGGAAGAAATTTGTAAAAACACCTGATGTCAATTTCGGGCGCGGATGTACTATAGCGATTTTTGGATAAAAATAGATAGATAAGTCTGCAAATTGATACCGCTAAATCATCTTGATTTGTTATTTTTTCTTTATGTTCAGGCTTTATACAGTATTCCACAAGTTTTTTGTATTCCTCTTCTCTGGAGGAGTTAATAAGATCGATTATCTCCGGACTTATGAAACATATACTGTTTGTATTTTCCTCTATGTATATGCTATTGAGGATCAATGGGGGGAAATGACCAAATTCAGCATAAAATATTTTTGAAGCCTTTATCAAGAGATTTACAATCCTGAATATAACTGTAACTCTTTCCACCGGTTCTGTATAGTCGCTGATACTGTTGTATAAGTCAAAAATGGAGATTCCTTTTGGAAGGTACCCTTTGAGGATTATGCATCGCTGTCTTGTATCAACATCCCTGAACTCATACTTGTAGACTTTATTTCCTGTTACAAGATATGCAGGAGCTGGAATCAGATTTTTTAATCCTTTATATAAATTGATATATGTTCTGTTTGATACATTCTTTTCGCAAATGCCTGTATTAAAAAGTAGATTGGATTGAGGATTGCTCATAATATTAATTTTTTTGCACTTGATTTATAATTTCAAACCCGTTTCGCTCACAAAAAAATAGGTTTTAAACAAAATTGCGTCAAGGCTAAAACACATTGGATAGCAAGGTCCTCTTCCACACCGAAAAACATCAAAGCATCTGAATTATTTTATTGCGGAATGAATGGTAATTTTTATGCAATAATTGATGGAGATATATTATATTTTTTTAAAATACTTTGAATGCTATGCTGATTTGAAAGAAATGCGGTACGGAGAAATGCAATACGATGAGAAGATAACTTTTAAAGATAATAAGGGTAGATTTGTTAAACCCTGTCCTGGAACACCGAGACATGTTTGCTGTGGTTATAAAATCATAGATTTTGCCCATGGGTGTACAATTGGATGCCGGTATTGTATCCTAACACATTATTTTAATGAAAATTATCCAGTGGTATTTAAAAATCTTGACAGGCTCCTTATAGAGGTGGAGGAGTACATTGATACATATGATGGGTTCATAAGGTTCGGTACCGGTGAATTTACAGACAGCCTCCTTTTCGAAGGAAAGATCCAGGTGTATGAAAAGTTAATTCCCCTTATTGAAAAAAGCAGCAATTCTATTCTGGAGATAAAGACCAAAACAGCAAATATTAAGAATATTTTAAAGATAAAACCCCATTCAAGAATCATGGTATCCTGGTCTATGAATACAGATTATATATGGAAAACCCTTGAACCAGGAGCTGTTTCTATCGATAGAAGGATTGAAGCAGCAAGAAACCTTATGAATGAGGGTTATAAATTAGGATTTCATTTTGACCCTATAATCATATATAATGGATGGGAAGAGGACTACACAGATGTAATAGAAAGAATATTTAAAAGTATTGATCCAGATGCTATCGTTTATATAAGTCTGGGAGCTCTGAGATTTATTCCAGAAATGCTTGAAATTGAGTCATTCAGGAACTCTTTCTTTGTAACCGGGGAGTTTGTGAGGGGACAGGATAATAAAATGCGGTACTTCAGACCTATCAGGGTAAAACTATACAGAACACTTAAGAAAATTATATGCAACTATTTCGATGAAAGTCGACTGTATATGTGTATGGAAAGCAAAGAGGTATGGGAAGATGTATTTGGTATAAAGGATATGGATACAACTAGACTCTCCAATAGACTGGATAGAGCTTGCTTTAAGGTCTTTGGTTTTGGCAATTGATCGTTATGTGTAAAATAACTTTATCTTCCGGTTTTTTGTTATTATAATTTATTTAGTAGAGAGTTATAATCGGGCTGTAGCGCAGTAGGTTAGCGCACTAGTCTGGGGGACTAGGGGTCGCCAGTTCAAGTCTGGCCAGCCCGATTTTTTTTATTGGGACGAACTTCGAGTTTTCATTTTGAAACGCAAATTATCGATACTATTGATACAAAATAAAGAAATTGACAAATATTTATTTAAATTGTTCTATGTTCATCGGTGCTGCAGTATTTCTAGATCTATTATGCAATCAGATTTTTGTATCTCAGAACACTCGATATTCGGTATATTATCCCGATTCTCCAATCCTTTAATATATAGGTATTGAAACTCCCATGGAATTAAAAAGCAAGCAGGTGTATATAGAAACCCTTGGATGTAATAAAAACACTGTGGATTCAGAGATAATAGCCACTCTTTTAAAGAGAAATGGTATTCCCATTGTTAAGAACCCAGATGATGCTGATGTCATTATAGTTAATACCTGTGCTTTTATAGATGAAGCCAAGGAAGAATCAATTAATACCATCCTCTCTCTGGCTGAGTATAAAAAAAATGGTAAAAAGCTCATTGTTTCAGGATGCCTTGCGCAGATATACTCATCCGAGCTTTTGAAAGAGATTCCTGAAATTGATACAGTAGCCGGTGTTGAAAATTTGGATGAAATTGTGAATCAGATTTTAAAGGACAGGTATGTCAGGGACCTGAAGGTTACCAGGAATATATCATCCAGATTCGTGGAGTATCCTGAAAGAGAATGCCTACTCTCGGGTAATGGTACAGCATATATCAAGGTTGCAGAGGGATGCAATGTAAATTGCAGCTTTTGTATAATTCCGAAGATAAGAGGTCCGCTGAGAAGCAGAAGAATTGAGAACATAGTAGAAGAGGCAAATAGGTTGATCGAGCTTGGTGTAAAAGAACTTATTCTGGTTTCGCAGGATACATTATCATATGGAGTTGATATTGGGCTTGAAAATGGACTTGACAAACTATTAAAGGCTCTTCTGTCTGAAACAGATGCTATGTTTATCAGAGTTTTGTACCTGAGACCTGCCCATGAGCTTCTTAATGTACAAAGTCTATTTGGTAATTCAAGGGTTCTTCCGTATTTCGACATTCCAATCCAGCATGTCTCAAAAAAGATCCTGAAATTGATGAACAGAAGGGGAGGGTATGATGAATATCTTCAGCTTTTGAGTAAAATAAGAGAGATGGAAAAGAGAGCTGTTATCAGAACCTCAGTTATAGTGGGATTTCCGGGGGAAGATGATAATGATTTTAACGAGCTTGTATCTTTTCTTAAAGAAGCCAGGATAAATCATCTTGGTGTTTTTACATTCTCCCCTCAGAGAGAAAGTGATGCCTGGAACTATAAACCTCGTGTAAAAAAAGTTATCGCTGAGAAAAGGAAAAAGAAGATATACGATTTGCAGGAAGAGATATCATATTCTTTGCTGAGAAAGGAAGAGGGCAAGACTTTTGATGTTCTTATAGAAGAAAAAGTAAGAGGAAAGGACATTTATTTTGGAAGAAGCTATCACTTCGCTCCTGAAGTTGATGGCACATTTGTTGTGTATTCAGAGAAAAGGCTTCCCCCCGGAGCTGTGGTAAAGGCTAGGGTAGAAAGGGCCGATGTTTACGACTTACATGGGGTAATTGTTTAATTTTGAGAAAATAGCTATTCCATGTCCTCAGCACGAACAAGGTCTTCAAACTGTATATCTACACCAAAAACGCCAACAATTTCATCCTTTTCATTAAAGATAGGAACGGAAACCGTGAGGCAGAGTACCCCGGTGATATACGAGATATAGAAATCGGATACATGAATTTTTCCCGTTTCGATTGGTTTGATAAACCAGCTCCTATCAGAAAAATCCTCGGGTATCTTTGCAGTTTTGAATTTACCTTTAAGAGTAGGTTGAGTTATATACGGAGTAATTATCTTTGCGTTCATATCTGTTACATATGCAAACTGAATGAATTTGTGTGTTTTTACCAGCTTTTCAAGAACAGGGGTAATGCGTTTCGGATCCATGGATTTTAGTTCTTCTTT
This sequence comes from uncultured Spirochaetota bacterium, assembly GCA_964518675.1. Lineage (GTDB taxonomy): Bacteria > Spirochaetota > B62-G9 > B62-G9 > CAZFGQ01 > CAZFGQ01. The sequence continues at coordinate 46,564 of CAZFGQ010000007.1, read as the reverse complement.
TTCAGCTACCTCCATGACTATATCTTCTGCCATTTCAAGGGCACGTTTTTTAATCCTATCAAACTCAGAAATAAAGAGATGAGGCATAACGTTTCTTACTATATGTTCCATTTCTTCGTTGGATATTGAGGTTACCCTGCCTTTTCTGTACTGTTCCTGTACCCACTCATTAATAATCGAAATTGCCGGATTGTGCTTATCAATTCTTTTATCGCCTGTGAGTCTGAAATGGGTATTTATCCACTGTGCAATTCCAGCAGAACCTGATTTATCATTTATGATAATACCTGGAGGTCTTTTCAGTAGTTTTTCAGTATCAAATATGTTGTATATCTCGGGATTTTTAATCATTCCATCTGCATGGATACCGGCTCTCGTGGCATTAAAATCCGATCCCACCAATGGATAATTTTTTGGAATTTTTTCTCCGATCTCTTCTTCATAATAATTTGCAATGTCAGTTATTATTGTTGTATCTATACCCTTGGTTTTTCCCGTCAATGAGATATACTCAATGATGAGTGCTTCTATGGGAGTATTTCCCGTTCTTTCACCGAATCCAAGCAGAGTGCCATTTGCTATTGAACACCCATACAGCCAGGCCGTTACTGCATTTGCAACCCCCATGTGGAAATCATTGTGTCCATGCCACTCGAGAAGTTCACCTGGCACTCCGGCATAATCTATTAGAGCTCTCACAATTTTTGGAACCCCTCTGGGGAGCGATGCATTCGGCCACGGGACTCCGTATCCGAGTGTATCACACAACCTCAGTTTGATGTTTATCTTGGATTCCTCTCTCAGTTCCATGAGTTTTTGAGCAAATGGAATTACAAATCCAAATATGTCTGCACGTGTAATATCTTCAAGATGACACCGAATTCGAATGCCTGCACTGAGTGCTTCCTTGACTATAGCAAGGTAGTCCTCCATTGCTTTTTTTCTTGTTTTGTTTAACTTCAGAAATATATGGTAGTCACTGCATGATGTAAGTATACCCGTTTCCTTCAGGCCTGCATCTTTAACCAGCTGGAGGTCCTTTTTGTTTGCCCTTATCCACCCGGTTACCTCTGGATAGTCGTAGTCAAGAGCCAGCACGTCTTCAACCGCTTTCCTGTCTTTTTCGCTATACAGGAAAAACTCTGAAAATTTTATAACACCTTCGGGGCCTCCGAGTTTGTGCAGAAATTTATATAATTCTACTATCTGCTTTGGAGTATATGGAGGACGGGCCTGCTGCCCATCTCTAAAAGTGGTATCGCTTATAAAGAACTCCTTTGCAGGACTGATTGGTATCAGCCAGTTATCAAAAGTAGTTCTGCAAACCTCAACGTATGGGTAAATCTCTCTGTATAGATTGGGTTCTTCAACATCGACAAGTTCATATTTTCGGCCTTTAAAGTCGGTGTTTATAGGACCCATTATATTTTCAAGATTCATGTAGCCCCCTCTCTTTTATTTAATAAGCTTTAATATAATAAATAAAATTATCAATAGATACCGAATTTTCATAAAATTATTATGCGGAATATGATGTTGTAGATAGGTTTTTATGGAAGGTTTACTACTCTATATCCTTCAAGTAACCACAAATCTCCATACTTATGGAGGTAATATGTGTATCTCTTTTTTTCAACCAATCTGCCGAGGATAAATGTTTCAATTACTCGTACTTCTGCATCTGATTTTTCTATTATTGTCTTCTCAATTTCATAATCGTTCGGTATTGTTTGACTGAATGGAATAGATTCAAGTTCATTTTTACCTCTTATATAATTTTTCAGCTCTTCTATTACTTCTGGTTTCTTTGCATCAGGAGCATTGATATACTTTTTCCTTGCATTTTCAAATTGCATTATGAACCTGTCAAAATTTATGTACATAAAATAGCTTTCAAAATCCTTATTCATAAGTGAATCTAAAAGAAACCCCACAACCTCGTAAGGGGGTAAGGGTTTAGCTTCGAGTTTTTTCCGTTTTTCGACTTCAACTACTTTTTCGATCTCTTCGGTATACCTGGGGTGAAGCTCCAGTAAGAGTTCGTTACTGGATTTTATCTGGATTCCTTCTCCATCCGTGATGAGTTTTGGAAAAAATATACCTCTAATCAGATACTCACCCGGTTTTTCAAAGTCGAACCATTCCGATATATTGATCCTTGCACTATGGGACTCGTTCTGTTTTAGTGTAATTTCATTGTAGAATACTGCCTTACTCTGATATCTCCTTATAGCATAGATTTTTGAATGTTCTACGGGCCTGTTGCTCATTGTTCTTACGTCAAAATCATAGGTAAATATCTTTTCATCAGCATTGAAAAATGTGAAAGGGAACTGTCCTAGGTTTGTTATCTTGATCTCAACTATAATAGGTTTTCCAATCTGGTAGAGATTTTTATTGTAAAATTTAATTTTTACCTCAATATTATTACCTTCAGAATATTTTGGAGTTTCTTCTGAAAGGCCGATATTAATACTGAGTAACAGGTTAATTCCAATGATAAGCAGGGGTAGAAGTTTTCTCATATCTATCCAGTTGATTTCAATTTATTATATAATCGGATGATATCATAAAAATATTGAATTGGCAAAATCTATAATAAATAAGGATATTAAATGCAGCTGAAAAGTGCCATCATTCTTTCCGTGGTCCAGGGTTTAACAGAGTTTCTCCCAATTAGCAGTTCTGGACATCTTGTGCTCATTAAGGTGTTTTTGAAAACAAAAGAATTCATATTTTACGATCTTGTGGTACATCTTGGCACTACAGCTGCTATAGTTCTCGTTTATAGAGAAACGATCTACATGATACTGAGGGATTCAATTTATCTACCATTTGCCTCAAGGGATGAGAAGAGAGCAATAAGGGAAAGGGGTAGTGTAAGATTATTTGGTTTTATTATTATGTCAACGGCAGTCACCGGTATACTTGGAATAATATTCAGGGACACACTTAAAAGTTTCTATTTCAGAGCAACGCTCGTACCGGTTTTCCTGATTATCAATGGATTCATATTAATATCAACAACCATTGTTAGAAGAATTACAGGTGAGGGTATAATTGATAAAAGAGGAATAAAACCTACCCATTCACTATTGATTGGAGCCACACAGGCTGTAGCGATAATTCCTGGTATTTCACGCTCAGGCATTACAATTTCCACAGCTCTTCTCAGTGGGTTTAAAAACTATCTCGCTCCCATGTACTCGTTTCTTCTCTCAGTACCATCTATATGGGGGGCAGCAATCTTTGAATATATGGGAAATAAGAAGGCCAGTATTTCAGCAATAAGGCCATCAATATATCTGATTTCCTTTATTCTTTCTTTTATTGTTGGGTTTTTTTCTCTTAAAGTTTTGATAAAATCAATTTTGAAAGCAAAAATCCATGTGTATGGGATATACTGCATAATTGCTGGAATATTATTCCTGATAATTCTAAGATAGAAGACTGAAAAAATGAGAGATAAAACAAAAAGATACATAGCGGGAATTATCCTTTTGGCGGCAGGTACCCTCCTCAGTTTCCTTGTATTCATGGGATCAATCAGCATTACGCCTGAGTTAAGTGCAAAACATCCTGCCTTTGTAAGATTCTGGGTTATTGGTACGGAGACAGGTTCGTTTTTAAAATATCTCTTTGGAAAGTCGTTCGCGATCTTTGGCTTTATCATTATTTATCTGGGCTATCTCTTTTTGAGAGATGTTAATAGGTTTCGGAAACTGCTCCTGGGTATTGCTGGACTCACAGCTTTTCTGGCTCTTACATATTTGTTTTCGTTGTACTCTAAAGGGCCTCCTTTTGAAGGAGGCGGGATAACTGGAAAATTTTTAATTTCTCTATTCAAACCTATCTTGCCCAGAGTGGTGATGTACGCAATTCTAATAACTGTTATTGGAGGTCTACTTTTCATAATTTTAAAACATCCTATCTGGGTTGTTAAGGATTTTATCTTAAATAAAATCAATAGGAGGAGGAAAGAAAATAGTTATCTTCTCCATTCACGTAAATCAATCAGTTCGCCTGAACCGGTCAGTGAAACCGTCTCGAATGCTGAAGATGGTGTTGGAGCCAAAAACTCACAGTTGTTCAAAATAAAATCATTGATACCCTTTTTGAGAAAAATCAGGAGATGTGGTAAAAGGAAACCACCACTTGTTAGAAAGGTAATCTTGGACGAGAATGGATTACCAATTGATTTTCACTATGAGCCCAGATACGATCCTCAGCATGCTGATAGACAGAATGAAAGTGTGAAACTCTTCCAGAAGGAAAAACATACATTAAAAGAAGGAGAAGAAGCACAGTTATTTTTGTATAAAGAACAGGAGCAGGGCGAGGATACGGGAATAACTGGAGATGGATGGACTCCGCCGAAAACATCTTTTTTAAGAAAATCAAGACCAATTAATCTAAAGCACCTTGACCGCGAAACGTCAAAGAAGGCAAGAGATCTGGAAAAAACGCTCTCGGAGTTTGGTATCGAAGCCCGGGTTGTGAACATTATAAGGGGTCCGGTTATTACAAGATATGAATTACAGCCTGCGCCTGGAGTTAAACTCAGCAGAATAGTAAATCTTAGCGATAACATAGCTCTCAGCCTTTCTGCGAGTGGAGTCAGAATCGAGGCTCCCATCCCTGGACAATCAGCTGTTGGTATAGAAATACCGAACATTGAACGTGAAATGGTTACTCTTGGAGATATAATAGAAAAGGCCAATGGAGGTTCTGTAGAACTTCCACTTGTACTTGGTAAGGACATATCGGGAAGGGTAATAACGGCAGATCTTGCTACAATGCCACACTTACTGATCGCCGGTGCAACAGGCTCAGGAAAGAGCGTGTGTGTTAATTCACTTATTGTGAGCCTTCTGTATAAAAAGAGCCCCAGCCAGGTAAGATTCCTCATGATAGATCCTAAAATGGTTGAACTTAAAATTTACAACGGAATTCCCCATCTTCTTACTGAGGTAGTAACCGATCCAAGGGCGGCAGGTAAAGCATTGAGATGGGTTTTAAGGGAAATGGAACATCGTTATAGACTCCTGGACGAAGCGATAGTAAGAGATATAAAGGGATACAATCAGAAATCCAGGAATAAACTTCCCTACATTATAATTATTGTGGATGAATTTGCAAATCTGATGGCTATATCTCAAAAGGACGTTGAAGATGCGGTTGTCAGACTGGCTGCTATGTCAAGGGCTGTAGGGATTCATCTAATCATGGCTACTCAGAGGCCAAGCGTTGATGTGATAACCGGTCTCATAAAAGCGAACTTTCCCTATAGAATTGCATTCCAGGTAGCCAGTAAAACTGATTCAAGAACCATTCTTGATACAGTTGGTGCCGAGAAACTCCTTGGAAGGGGTGATATGTTATTTTCGCCGGCTGGTGCTCCAGCTCCTATAAGAATTCAGGGAGCGTATATTTCTGAGGAAGAGGTTATCAGGATTGTTGAGGAACTGAAAAGAAAAGGTCCGCCAGAATATATTGATGATATTATTGGTGATGATTCTGAAAGCAATGAGGACTTTGACGGCGAGGATCCAATATTTAATGATGCTGTTGAAATCGTATTGAAGACAAAAAGAGCCTCTGCTTCTTTCCTCCAGAGGAGGCTAAGAATTGGATACAACAGAGCAGCCAGGTTGATTGAGCTTATGGAAGAAAAGGGTATTATAGGACCTCCAAGGGGAAGCAAACCGAGAGAGATTTTTATAGATAATTAGTGCAGGTGCCCCCTCAATAGCTTTGGATAGCTGAGTGTAACTGACCTGTTAAATTGTTCTGAAATCGAATAATCCAATAATCCCATACAGTCGAAGTTCAATGACAATTTAATCAATTGTAGCCACCAATAGAAAACAGAATTTTTATACTGCTGTCCAATAGATGATAAATTCCAAACATAGGTAAATTTTATTAATTCTTGATAATTAATTTATCAAAGTATATATTATCCAGTGAACGGTAGTTTCCCAGTATTCACTCCTGAATGCTCTTATATTTTTACTAGTGGAGCTTTAAATTGTGTAAAAAGATCACAGTAATTGCTGTAGTTTTTATTTTAATTATCCTGTCTGCTTACGCCCAGGATACGCTTAGAGAGAAAACGGAAGAAAAAGAAATTCAGATAATAAATGTAAACGATATAAAGGAGTTAATCGTAGAAAAGTTTGCAGAGATTAATGATTACACGGCTGAGTTTGAATGGATCAACGGGGATGCCAATTATAATGGAATTATTAAATACAAAAAGCCATCCAAAATACTCCTGGAGTTCAAAAAACCCGAAAAGCAGAAAATAGTTTCAAATGGATCGGTACTTTACATCTACATACCCCATTTAAAGGTAGTGATTGAGCAATCTCTTGCCGAAAGTGTGGAATCTGAAATTCTAACGACAACAACAGAAGGTGGTATGAAGAGACTTTTTGATGAATACTATTTTTCTTTCTATGATGTGAGCACCACCGAAGAGTTTATGGGCATTCCTGCATACCATTTGAAACTTCAGCAGAAGACACCAAATGTTGGATTTAAAAATATGGATATGTGGGTCTCCACAGATGGATTAATACTTCAATCCAATGGAGTCTCAACAAGTGGACTGAAGGTTAGCCTGACCTTTAAGAACATTAAAATAAATACAGAATTGCCCGACTATATATTTGATTTTGAGGTTCCACCTGATGCTCAGATTATAAGAAATCTGATTGTTCCGTTCTCCAGTTACAAGGAAGACACAGAATAGAAGACACAGAATAACAAATTTTCAGGGTTAACAAAATGAACCAAATAGGACCTATTTTCAGAGAGGCGAGGATAAAAGCAGGAAAAGAGATAGACGATGCATCAAGGGAAACCAAAATAGCAAAAAAATATCTCATTGCTATTGAAAATGAAGATTTTGATGTTTTTCCAGGAGAAACCTATCTAATTGGATTTATCCGGAATTACGCTCAGTTCCTGGGGCTGGACCCTGATGAGATGGTAATAAAATACAAAGATTACAAGATTCAGGAGCAGCCCGTTCCTATAGAGCAACTTATGGCAAAACCAAGAAGAAATAGGAAAGCTGTGTTTATTATAGGCCTTCTTGTTTTTGTTATAGGTATTGGGGCCTATATAATTACAAAATCAGGCACATTTGAAGGTTCAAAAAAGAAGGGACAGGAGAAAAAAGAGGTTAAACGGGAAGCAGTTACTGTTAAAAAGGTAGAAGAAAAAATTATAGTTTTTGATGAAGAAGAACTTATAAGGGATTTTGTTCCCGGTGATGTTATTCTTATCCCATTCAAGGGAGAGGAGTATAGGATAAAAATAACTGGTATTACCGACCAGCTCTCGTTACTAATAGGTGAGTTACCTTTCAATGTGGCTACAGATGAAAATGTTAAGATAGACTTCAATCGGGATGGAGTGAGAGACGTTCTAATAGTAACAAATGTACTGGGTGAAGGAAAAGTAAATCTAACTTTGAAAAAAATATCAGAAAAATCAAGTCTTGTTGCTGGTTTACCTGGTGAAAAAGAAACACCGACATCCGATAAAACGGTGAATGGCGGCCCGGAGGTAATGATCTACAAGGAAAGTGAGATTGCAGCTTCTCTTCCAATCTTACCAGAGGGAGTATTTCAGATTTTATCGAGTTATGAAAAAACTGATATAAAGTTTAGTGCAAAAGCAGATGATACAGCGTATCTAAGCTATATACCTGATGATGGTGAGAAAGTTGAAAAATTACTGAATCCTGGAGATGCTGTTGATGTTAAAGCCGTCGATGTACTTAAAATTACCGCAGCAAATGCAGCAGTCATCAACGTTGAAGTTAATGATGTAAAAGTCCACCTGGGTGGTAAGGGAGAAGTTGTGGCAAAGGTGATCAGGTGGTACAGGGACAGGGCTGAAAACGAACTCTATCATCTGGTAATGGAGGATTGGGAAAGATAGGAATGAGAAAAATTAGTTGAACTGTTTTACAGTTTCTTCTCCAGATTATACTGGGAAGCTTTGAAATAAAGTATTGGTTTATTATTTTTTTTCAGTGGCTGAGAAATATATGTGTCAATCCTTATATGCCTTTTTCCAAGCCCTGAAAGCACAAAAGAGAATCCTCCGCCAATACTGAGATATACATCAACTGGTGAATCAACAGGAAGGCTTGACTGAGAAAACAACGAATCAATAAGAATAAAAAATCTGTATTGATGTATCGTGTTTTCTGTATTTTTTAGATTAAAAGAAATTTCTTTTTCAGTGAAAAACTCTTTTTCAAGAGTAGAGGACACCAACAAAAATCTGAAACATAGAATAGAATCTTCGGCATAACCCCTTATTGTATTGAATCCCCCCAATGAATAAAAAGAACTCAGCGACTCGGTCCATATTTTAATTGGGAAATTTAGATTAACTTTCTGTATGAGGCCAAAACTTTCTGTGAAATTGTTTCTAAGTAAAAAATTATTTGAGTTCTCGAAACTTATATAATTGTTCAGCCTATCCCTTGAACGAAAATCAAACTGGGACCGATAGAATAAACCTTCGAAAAACAATTTTTCCTCGGGCTGCTTTGCTCTCATTAAATCTAGTACAAACCCAGTACTCAGAGTAATATCTATTCCCTCGTCCACAACAATCTGATCTGTGAGATTACCCTTGAATATCTCGTTAATTTTGATAGCTGGAATAATGCTTATGTCGTCAAATAAATGATAACTGAAAAGAATTTCAATCCCTCTCGACCTTGAGATGTACTTCTCAGAGGGTACTATGGTCAATTTATTATTAACGAATTGGGGGTAAAATATTTTTTCAAAGTCAAGTTCCATGAATAGTTTCAGGGCTGGATTAAATTTGTTAAATGGGTATTTAAAGATTATATCACCATTTATACTACTATTAAGAAAATTATAATTCAGGTTAAAGGCGAACTTCAAATTGTTGAATTCATCAACAAAATGCTCATAAAGATTTCCACTTGGTAGAGTTAATTCGAATTGCGGACTGATTCTTGCGCTTATGTTCGTAACTTTAACGTCAACTCTCCGGGTACTTTCGGTTTTTGACTCGTTATCAGGAGGACTACCACTGGAGTCTCCATCCTGATTTTCTTCCTGTTCTTCATATTTATGGGGTTTTGGCTGGGAAAATATATTTTTTGGATATGAGTATGAAGTTTCTCTTTTCAATTCTAGGATTTCTTGAGGTTTAATAGAACCATATGAGTTTTTATAGGAAAGGAAAGAAAGAACCAGAGCTACGAATATTATATAGGGGAAAAATAAATTGTACTTTACTGAATGTTTCATGTTAAGCTACTTATGGGAATGAGTGATTATTTAACCAGCTCTTCCAATTCTGTTCTCTTTGTAATTATCTTTGAGACCAGGCCATACTCAACGGCCTCCGGAGCAGATAGCCAGAAATCTCTGTTTGCATCTTCGGTGACCTTCTGTACCGTCTGTCCTGTTTCTCTTGCTATTATGGTGTTGAATTGATCTCTGATCTTGAGAATTTGGTTTGCTGTGATTTCAAGGTCTGCGGCCGGTCCGACGGCACTTGTTGATGGCTGGTGTATCAAAAATCTTGCATTCGGGAGGGCAAAACGCTTTCCCTTATCTCCAGCAAGAAAGATTATTATTGCTGCGCTGGCACATAACCCTGCTGTGATAGTGATAATAGGTGGTGAAACGAATCTAAGCATATCATAAATTCCGAAGCCTGAGTCGGCACTGCCGCCCTGGGAATTGATAATAATAGTGATTGGTTTTTGTGGATCCTCTTTCTCAAGGAGAATCAATTTTGAATAGATGCTTCTGGCAAGTGTACCATCTATTCCCTGCGAGACTATTATTGTTCTTGTTTCGAGAAGCTCCTTGTCGATAAATCTTAGTTCTCTATCATTCTCTTTTTCTGGTTCATCCTTTTCCTGCAGGTACATTTCTGATCCCCTGTTATTTTAATTCATAAAAAGATATTTGAAAAATCCATCAATATCAATCATTTTAAGGACTTTTCGGATAATAAAACTGATTTTTTGAAGGTAGGCTTTTACTTTAAATAAAGTTATAAAACCACAAAAGCAGAACCACGAGAAGGAGAATAAAAATTAGTCCACCCATAACAATGGAGAAGAGGAGAAATCCTCCGATTTTTGTCTTCCCTTCGAGAATTGTTATTTCGGGCTGAGATTTTTCAACACGTGAAAACAATTCATCATATTTTTTTAGCTTAACCTGTTCAGACTCAATAGCTCTGCCATAAAATCCTTTTTCTAGCTTACATATAAGAACATACTCTTTTTTCTCAGTTCTTTCTATCTTTTCAACTTCTGCTGGCAATGGGATAACGTTGCCATCAACCTTGGCTCCAAGCAAATCGATGTAGTATTTACCTTTTGGCGATTTCTCGTTTATACGAACCATTATTTTATCGCCAACCTTCAACTCATTTATTGGAATTCCACTTACCGGGGCAAGTATGAGGTCAAGTTCTACAAGCTCTTTACCTTTGTAGGTTTCAGGGATTGATTTTAACTCCGTTTTTGGAAGAGGGGATTTTGTGGATTTTGCATGCTCCTCACGTGTCATGTCCATTTCTGATTTAAGTACAAATTCATATGCTATTTCTATAAATATGTTCCTATCTCCCAGAGGTTTCATTAGAATGGACTGAAGTAGAGATTCGATTCTTGGTTCATCATTGTTTTTTATCAGTACATAAAGCTCGTTTCCTCTTTCATGAACCAGAGAACTCTCCATGTAGTTTTGAAGGTCAAGTGTTATACCAATGGCTATATCGCCCTTCCACTTTGTGTTTATAATTGTTTCCTCAAAATTATACCATGGAAGATGAGGGTCTACATCGAAAATTGAACTGTAGTGGGAGGCTATTGCTATGAGATTTTCAATGTTTCTTATATGACTGGAGAAAAATATTATGAAAAGGCCGTATGTGTTGGTTTCCATTGCCTTAAAACGGCCTTTAAGAATGGTATATTCCTCATCTTCGTAATCAAACTCTGGAATATCTCTACCTAAATCCATATTCTAGTTCCCACAAATTTTGTATATTATAACGAATGTTGAGTTTTTGAAAAATAGAAATCATAATACCAAAATATAATCAAAGATGTTTCAGTGCCGGCGAACTTCTAACGATTTAAATAAAACATCTGTGGATTTCTTTACTTTGTATCTATAATTTGCGTTTCAAAATGAAAGCTCGAAGTTCGCCCTATTTCTATAGTAGCTGTAAATTACATGTTTTCTGTGCTTTTTCATTCTTTGTTTTTTTCGTAATGGAAAGAAGTACAATGCCATAAATAAACACTAACATATATTGACAGTTCATTAATCCCGATTAAGGGAACATTATGAATCTTAAGTTCTCGTTTTTTCTGGCAAGAAAGTACATAAAACACAAGTGGTCTTTGATGACCACTCTTTCAATACTTATGATATCGTTTGGAATCGTTACATTAACAGCCATCCTGTCAATAATGAATGGCTTTCATTCTACCTTTAGAAGAAAGATTCTTGAGACAAATACCTACCATATTATCATTTTTCCAGAACCGGCAATTAATACACTAAAAAATATTAATCCAATTTTATCAAAAAATAAAGATATAATTTCCATAATTCCATATTTTGATGGTGAGGCAATTATAAAAAGTAATTGGGGTATGAGAGGCATTATTGTAAAGGCCTTACCGGAGAATATTCTTGGTAGAGATGAGGGATTCAAAAGAGAGATAAAGGTAACTTTGGGAAAATTTGACATTTCAAATAACAATATAATGATAGGGGAAGAGCTTGGAAGAGAACTTTCTGTAAATCCAGGGGATTACGTTTCACTGTTGACTTTTGGTAGGGGAGAAACTCTTTCATCAATCCCAAGTGTCCGTCTTTTTAAGGTTTCTGGTTTTGTAAAAACGGGTTACTGGGATTATGATAGAAGTATGGTTTTTATCTCGCTTGATGCAGCAAGAAGTGTGTTTGGAATCTCAGAGTCCCAATTTTACATTGGTTTAAAAATAAAAAATATTTTCCGGGCTGAGAGGGTAAAACAATGGCTGGAAAAACATCTACTGGAACCGAACTATGTATCTACATGGATGGAGGTAAACAGGGCACTATTTGAGGCTCTTCAGAATGAAAAAATGGGAATCGGCTTTGTAGTTATGCTTATAATTATCAGTGGTGGATTTAATATTGTTGGCTCTTTAGTAATGATTGTAATGGATAAGAGAAAGGATATCGGAATTTTAAGAGCGCTTGGGGCATCCCCATCTATAATTATGAGAACCTTCATTATGGATGGTTTAATAATTGGGATGGTAGGCACGCTGATAGGTATAACGGTTGGACTTTTTCTTACTATTCATATCCAGGAAATTTTCAATCTTTTTGAGTGGATAATTAACGGAATAAGAGATCTCATCAATATACTGATTCTTCAGCCTTTAGGAAGGGAACTTTATGGAAGATTTGAGCTTCTATCGGATTCGGTTTACTATATTGAGGGGGTCCCAACAGAGATACACTTCTGGGATGTTTTTACAGTAAGTATTCTTGCCATAATTGTCAGTGTTGTGGCTGCTCTCTATCCGGCAAAGAAGGCATCGCAGACGAATCCCGTTGATGTTATTAGAAGTGAGTAATAGATGAGAACGCAACTTATTATAAAAGTAGAAAAACTTCACAAATGGTATGGTGAAGAAGGAGAAACGCGGATACATGTATTAAGAGGGGTCGATTTAAATATCTACAGAGGAGAAACTGTCGTTCTCTTGGGTAAGAGTGGAGCAGGCAAAAGTACACTTTTACACCTGCTTGGCGGGCTTGATAAACCCTCGATGGGAAGTATCTTCGTTAAAAATAGGGAACTTAATCTCATGAATGAAACTGAACTTTCGGAGTTGAGAAGCAATTTTGTGAGTTATATTTTCCAGTTTCATTACCTTCTGCCAGAGTTTACCGTGCTGGAAAATGTTATGATTCCATTGCTTATAAAAGAATACAAGCCATCCAGAAGTTATAAAAAAGCGTTGGAATTGCTCGATATTTTAAATATAAGAGACAAAATTAATTATAAAATTCAATTTCTTTCTGGTGGCGAGAGTCAACGAGTGGCAATAGCAAGAGCATTGGTCAATGAACCGGAGATAATCCTCGCTGATGAACCAACTGGCAATCTGGACCCGGATACATCAAAAATTGTAACTGAATACCTGATATCACTTTCCAGAAAGAAAAATACAACACTTGTTATAGTGACCCATAACTCAGAGCTTGTTAAATCAGCAGATAGGGGGTTAAAAATAATTAATGGTAAAATAGAATCTCTTACTTGATAATAAAAATTAATCTTTTTATATTTAATGAAGAGGATTTTTTCATGGTTTGTACAGCCTGCAGTAAAAAAAGAGCGGTATATCATCTGGTGAGTCTTCACAAAAACGAGCTTGTTGAAACTCACCTGTGCGAGGAATGCTACAAATCCTCAGGCCTTTCCCTGGCTAAATCTGGATCCGTTAACAATTCCAACTCAATCCTGGACGCTCTTCTTGGTAAGGACATAGAAGAGGAAATTCAGGAGAAATACTGCCAGAGATGCGGCACTTCACTTGTGGAGTTCAGGCATAGTGGCGTGGTGGGATGCAGTAATTGTTACAATGTTTTCAAGGATGAGATAAGAAAAAAGTATCCGTTTAGAGAAAATTACAAGGACAGTGGACTTAAAACGATTGATGACCTGCAATATATAAAAATGTTAAATGATGAGTTAAAAAAAGCTCTCAAAGATGAACAGTATGAAAGGGCTGCAGAAATAAGAGATAAATTGAGAAAATATACCGAGCAGAGAGAATAATATGACCATTGAAGATATAGCGGTAAGTGAAGGAATATGGGGACATCCAAATCTTGAAAACTCAGATATTGTTCTCAAGACAGAGATAAGGATATTCAGGAATGTAGAAGGTTTCCCTTTTTCTCATAAATTGAAGAAAAACGAAAAAAAGCAACTTTTTGGTGAAATTATAAATACAGTTTCAGATCTTCCGCGTTTTAAAGGAGCAGCAATTTTTGATCTGAATAGTATTGAGCAGGATGAGCGAGAAATACTTTATGAAAGGAATATAATCAAAAGCAAATTACCTATTGATTCGTCTCTTATTCTTTCTAGTGACCTTTTAAATTATGTTATAATAGGTAATTATAATCATATAGAATGTGCAGGAACCGTTCCAGGCGCCGGGCTTTACGAAGCATATAAATCTTCTAGTGAAATTATAACCGAGCTATCAGTCAATTATAATTTTTTATATTCCAATGAGTTTGGTTATCTATCAGCGTTCCCAGGTTATTCTGGATGTGGGATGGAGGTTTCAACAACGGTTCATTTACCGGGACTAATCAAGTCAGGTAAAATCAATGAAATAACCATTGAGCTTGAAAAGAGAGGGGCTGGACTAAGAAGCAGCTGGATTGATGATTTTTATGAAATTTTTAATAAATATTCTATTGGAATGAATGAAAAAGAGCTTTATCTTAATAGTAGAGATGTTATAGAATTGATCATAACCGCTGAAAAAGAAGCAAGAGAGATGGAATACAAAAGAAATAAGGTATTTATAGAGGATAAGGTATGGAGAAGCTATTCGATATTAACATCCGCGAGGCTTCTCTCCATACTTGAAGCACTAGAATTGCTATCAAATGTTAGATTGGGCATCAGTCTCGGTATTATCCGATTTCTTAACATCAAGCAAGTAAATCTATTGTTGAATTATATCCAGAACTATCATCTCAAAAGAAGATTTAAATTTACTGATATAAAAAATATTGATGAAGTTAGAGCATCATTTTTACGAGATTATTTAAAAGAGGTAATATAAAATGTTCAAAGGACTTACAGAAAGGGCTCAGAGAGTAATCAACATACTTGCTCAAGAAGAAGCGAAAAAGCTTAATCATGATAAGCTACTGCCTGAACATATTCTTCTTGGGCTCATTAGAGAAGGAGAAGGCGTGGCTGTTAAGGCTCTTATAAATCTTGGTGTAGACCTCAACATGCTACGTGAAGATATAGTTTCCAATATGAAAAGGACGGGCGGTATTTTGCTTCTTGGTGACGTTCCGCCATCAAGTAGGGCTCAGAGGGTACTCGAGCTGAGCGCAGATGAAGCAAGAAATATGAATCATAACTATATTGGAACAGAGCATCTCCTGCTTGGTATTCTGAGAGAAGGGGAAGGAATAATCCTGAACGCTTTTGAAAAGCAGGGTATAAAAATATCTGATATCAGAGAGGAAATCAATAGATTGCTTGGTACAAATAGGGCAGAGATTAAGAAAAAAATTGACAGGAGAACGCCTACACTTGATGAATTTGGACGAGACCTGACGGCACTTGCCAGGGAAAATAAACTTGATCCTGTAATAGGACGGGAGAAAGAGATAAAAAGGGTGATCCAGATTCTTTGCAGGAGAACGAAAAATAATCCGGTCCTGATAGGTGAACCTGGAGTGGGCAAAACAGCAATAGTTGAGGGATTGGCGCAGAATATCGTAAGCGGAAATGTTCCTGAAACGCTATTAAACAAGAGGGTTTTAACACTGGATCTTGCCTCTCTCGTTGCTGGAACAAAATACAGGGGTGAGTTTGAGGAAAGGTTAAAAAAGGTAATGTATGAGATAAGGAGGGCCGGAAATATAATACTTTTCATAGATGAGCTTCATACGATAATCGGTGCAGGTGGAGCAGAGGGTGCAATAGATGCCGCTAATATGCTAAAACCTGCTCTATCAAGAGGTGAGTTACAGTGTATCGGTGCCACCACTTTAAATGAATACAAGAAGTATGTTGAGAGGGATGCTGCGCTCGAGAGACGTTTTCAGCCAATTATAGTTGATGAATCGTCGGTTGAAGAAACTATCGAAATCCTGAAAGGTATAAAGCAAAAATATGAGGAACATCATAAAATTATCTACACGGAAAGGGCTTTAAAAGCTGCAGCGAATCTCTCGGCAAGGTATATAACAGATAGGTATCTTCCAGATAAAGCCATTGACCTTATAGATGAAGCTGGAAGCAAAGTCAGGCTTGAAAATACAATGGTTCCTGAAGAGTTTAAGGAGATAGAAACCGAGATTGAAAGGCTGAGGGTAGAAAAAACTCATCTCGTGGAAATACAGGATTATGAAAAGGCAGCTAAGGTCAGAGATAAAATGAATGCTCTTAAAGAGAAGCTCGAGAGAATGCGTGAAGAGTGGAAGAGAGAACTGAATAATGAACGTCCCGTTGTTGATGAAGATCAGATCTATCAGATAACAAGCGAGCTAACAGGGATACCACTATCAAGAATGGTTGAAAGTGAGACGCAGAAACTGCTCAGAATGGAAGAAGAACTTCATAAGAAAATTATTGGTCAGGATGAGGCTATTGAAGCTGTCAGTCGTGCGGTGAGAAGGGCAAGGACAGGACTCAAAAATCCAAAGAGACCAACAGGTTCCTTTATTTTCCTAGGACCTACAGGTGTGGGAAAAACATATCTTGCAAAAACTCTCGCAGAGTTTCTATTTGGTAGTGAAGACGCTCTGATCCGAATAGACATGAGTGAATTTATGGAAAAACACAATGTATCGAGGCTGGTAGGTGCACCTCCAGGGTATGTGGGTTATCAGGAGGGAGGTGAACTTACAGAAAGAATAAGGAGAAAACCTTACAGTGTGATACTTTTTGATGAGATTGAAAAGGCACATCCGGATGTTTTTAATCTATTACTCCAGGTACTTGAAGAGGGTCAACTTTCTGATCATTTAGGCCACAGGGTAGATTTCAGAAATACAGTTATAATAATGACCTCGAATGTGGGAAGTAAGGAGATCAACAAAGGAGGAACTCTTGGCTTTGCTGTTGGAGATGAAAAGAACGATTTTCTTGAGCTCAAGGATAAAGCAATATCAGCTTTAAAGAAGGTTTTTAATCCGGAGTTTCTGAACAGAGTTGATGAGGTTGTTGTATTTCACTCTCTGAAAAAGGAGCATATAGGGAAAATAATCGATATAATGCTTGAGGAAAGTAAGAAACAGCTTGAAGAGAAAAATATGACTTTCAGGATTACAGAAGCTGCAAGAAACTATCTAATTGAAAAGGGTTATGATGAGAAGTATGGGGCAAGACCACTTAGGAGAACTATTCAGAGAGAAGTTGAAGATCCAATGGCAAATGAAATTCTGAAAGGAAGGTTCAAAGAGGGGAGTGAGATTCTTGTAGATGTTAAGGATGGAAAGATTGTATTTGAAGAGGTAAAGGGGAAAAAGCATAAACAGGTATCACAGGCGAAAGAAACTGATAGTGAGAAAGAATCAGGTAAATCTGGGAAAGGTAACAAAGAAATTAAGCTGGAAAAGATTGAAACTAACTGAAAGAAAATTAAGGTATGGGGGTATGGCTTATAATCAATACCTTAACCCCCATACCTTTTTTATACTCTGCAGCCTACATCGTGGCTATATACTGAATGCATGCTTTTTACACTGGTTAAGTCTTTATACCCCGAAAATTTTGTATCTATGTATCTATACTACTGGTTTGATGACTGGAGGATGAATGGTTGAATTGTTTTCAAGGGGTGGTCCCTTAATGGTTCCGATAATTATTTCTTCCCTTCTTTCCGTTGCAATTATTATCGAAAGATCTTTTTATTTTAACAGGCTCAATAAGGTTTCTGTTTCTTTATCCCGACAGTTTAATGAGTGCATAGAACTTCAAAATTTTGAAGGGTGTATAGGGGAGTTGAGAAAGTATAAAGATAACCCTATTTCCTCCATTTATATTGAATTATTTAAAAAGGCCAAATCGGATATTCAGAATTTTAGAGAATATATAGAAACGATAGCAGGGTATGAGGTTAAAAAACTTGAAAAATTTCTACCCGCACTCGCCACTATATCTTATACAAGTCCTCTACTCGGTATTCTGGGAACTGTAACTGGAATGATCAGGTCTTTTTCTGTTCTATCTCAAAGTGGGATTGAAAGTAGTAACTTGCTGGCAAAAGGTATCTCGGAGGCTCTTATAACGACTGCATCGGGATTGGCTGTTGCCATTCCATCGATTATATTTTACAACATATTTTCAAATAAAGCCAATAAGATTGTACTTGAAATAGAATACTGGGTTGAAACCCTGCTTGCAGAGTTTGATATAAAAAATCGATGATTATTTCCCATATATTATGGAATTGTCTTAAATGACATTACAGATCCTTGGACAGATTGTTTTTATAGTAGTACTTCTTGTATTTTCATATATATATTCAGGCTCAGAGGTAGCAATATTTTCGCTGCAAGAAATAGAAAAGCTCAAACTGGGCGAGAGCAGATCCCGAAAAGATAGACTGCTGTACAGGTTCACACAAACAGCCGAAATTTCCCTCATCACAATACTTTTTGGAAATATGGTTGTAAATCTTGGGGCTTCTATCCTTGGGGAAAGATTATCAGATTATTTTTTCAGGCAGAACTCTGTTATTTTTTCAATCTTTATTATGACTTTTCTCGTTCTGCTATTCGGTGAAATCACCCCTAAAAGCCTTGCCGCTGCAAACCCGATTGGTTTTGGGAAAAAATATATCTCTATCATAAACATTACATACAAGATCTTTTACCCTATTATTCTAGCTCTGAAATCATTTCTCAAAGAGGAGAAACCTGACACCCATGGAGTGAGCTTTACGAAAGATGAAATACTTGCAGCAGTAGAAGTGGGAGAAGAAGTTGGTCTGGATCACGATTCGGTTCATATCTTGAAAAATCTGGTGGAGCTCCTTGAAAAACCCGTTACTGATATTATGGTTCCTAGGTCTGAAATAGAAGCCTGTGATATTAACGCTCCTCTTCATGAAATTAGAGATTTTGTGAGAAAAAGTACTCATACAAATATTCTTTTTTACAGAGAGAATATAGATAATATAATTGGTTACTGTCCTGTCTCGGATTTCTTAGGTTTAAAACAGAAAAAAGAGATCTATTCAAAGATCATTGAACCCCTGTACGTTCCTGAAAGTAAAAATACCATTTCTTTACTGTCTGAAATGAAAGAACTTAACATAATTCTTAGTGTGGTGCTTGATGAGTATGGTGGGACCTCTGGTGTTGTAACAATTAAAGACATACTCGATGCAATATTTATAAGGGAGATTGTTATTACCCGTTATATTAAGAAATTGGCAGATAACAGATGGATAATAGATGGAAGACTACCAATATCCGACTTTAATTCCTACTTTAAAACGGAGCTTCCTGAGGAATCTGGAACAATTGGTGGATTTATAATAAATAAAATAGGAAGTATCCCACCCTCAGGAACAGAAATAAAGATAAACAATTCTTATATAATCATGGTTCGCCTTTCGGATAGTAAACAGGTTGAATCAGTGGAGATCAGGAGAATTGATATCTAACATTATAATTACGATTATATTGATAGCTTTCTGGGCATTTTTCGCCGGAGCAGAGACTGCATTCATATCAACAAATAAAATTAAACTCAAAACTTTAAAACAGAAGAATAACAAGAGAGCAATTATTGCATATTTTCTTATTGAAAAGCCCGAAAGACTTTTAACCACCACCCTCATAGGAACAAATATCTGCCTAGTTACTGCAGCAAACCTTACTGCATTAACTTTTTTCAAGATATTTGAATCTCCGAAACCTTTTCTTTCTCTATTCACAATTACAATTCTATCCCTAATCGTTTGCGAAATTCTACCTAAAAATCTCGGTATTAAAAAAAGCCTATCATTTACTCTAAACTCAGCAATCCCCATGTATTTTTTCTATATAGTTTTTTATCCCTTTGGAAAGTTATTTTCCTATCTGGTAACGATTATTGTGAGAGTTACAGGGTACAGATATACAGGTTTTGGACCCAGAATTTTTTCACAAAAAAGGGATCTTAAAATTCTTTTAAGAACTACGTTGAGAAATAAATTTAAGAGAGATCATACACGTTTTTTCTTTGAAACACTTGATATTGGCAAAAGGATAATTGGAGATATTATGGTCCCTCTTGTTGAAATAAAGGGCATTGATATAAACTCCAGTTTTCAAAAAGTGGTCAGTTATTTCAAAAAAAATAAAACTAATTTTGCCCCTGTTTATGAGGGGAGGGTGGATAACATCATAGGTGTCGTTTTTTCCTCTGATGTTCTTGAGCATAGAGAGGCGTTTTCATTGAGGCAAGTAATAAAAAAGCCTGTGTTTGTTCCAGAGAATAAGAAAATCCACGAGCTGTACAAGGAGATGTATGAAAAGGATATTCCCGTAGTATTTACGGTGGATGAACATGGTGGAGTTACTGGGATGATAACCCCCTATGATATAGGAGCAGAGGTTGTAGGAGAACTTGGGGAAACAAAGTTTCATGCTCCAACATTAATAAGGGTTTCAGAAAATGAGTTTCTCTGTAGTGGTGAGTTGCCGTTTGATATCCTGATAGACAATCTGGGAATTGAAATCCCTGAAGAAGGTTTTACAAATATTAATGGTTTCCTGCTTAAAGAATTCGGAAGAATCCCCGTAGCAGGAGAATTTATTGATAGAGCCGGGTATAGATTTATTATAGAAAACAGTACAGAAAGGAAAATAATTCTCGTCAGAATAAAAAAATTGGTGGACTAGTATGAAAATTAAAAGAGGAGTTAAACTTGAAAATAAACCAGATATGACCCCAATGATAGATATGATATTTTTACTGATCATATTTTTTATGGTTTCAACCACCCTGATAACATACAAGGTTATAAATATACATCTTCCCAGATCATCCACTGCTTCAGTATTGCCTGGAAAAGAAGGGCTTGTTATTGAGGTAAGAGACAACAATTCGGTTACGTTTCAGGAGGAAACAATTCCAGTCAACATGCTTCGCAAAAGGATCGGAACGTATCTTGCGGAGAATCCGGGAATAAAAACAGCTATAATACAGGGTGATAGAAAAATTTATTATGAAACTCTGATATTTATTATGGATCAACTTAGAAGGGCAGGAATAGAAAATATACAATTAATGACAGAGGTTCAATCCATCAGGATGAAAGAATGAACAGACAGTGGTGGGTTTAGATGTGAAAATTCTATTCAATCAATGTTTAATGATGTATTTTATAATTCCCCGGTAGCAGGATACTCTTAATTTTGTAGAAGTCGTAATTTAAAAAAAGGTTGCTTTATGGCATCTAAAATCAAACCAATCTTATACACAGTGGTGATTATTTTTGCAGTGCTGATAAATGGATGGGTGGTACTTTCATCTGAAAGCTACGAGGGTAGTCGAATAGTTGATATTAAGTTTAAAGGATTATACCAGGCAGATGTACTTTCTGTTAAAAGTGCTATATCCACGAGAGAAAAAGATGAACTTTCCCTTGAGAAACTTGATGGGGATATCAAATCTCTTTATAAACTTGGACTTTTTCAGGATATAAAGGTTGACGTGGAGCCTGTGGAAGGTGGTGTAATTCTAACTTTTATTTTTACAGAATACCCAACAATCAGAGAATTAATCATAAAAGGCAATAAGAAAGTGGCAGAAAGAACAATAAGAGATGAAATACTTATTAAAAAAGGTGATATATATAGAGAAAGCAAACTACAGGCAGACATCAAAAAGATAATTGAGCTTTACAAGAGCAAAGGACTTCCTCACACGGAAGTTTCCTACACTATAAAAGAAGATGAAGAAGTGGATAAGAAGACGGGAGAAAAGAAAAAGGTTGTTGACATTACTATAAAGATTAAAGAGGGCAAGAGGGTAATAGTAAAGTCCATTAATTTTGTTGGAGTTACAATAGTCAAGGAAGAAAAATTAAAGTTTAAGATGAAAACCAGAGAGAGGGGATACTGGTTATCTTCTGGGTATTTTAGAGAGAGCGATCTTGAGTCGGACAAAATAACGATACTAAACTTTTACGGTGAAAGGGGTTACATAGATGCAAGAATAGTTAAAATAGACAAGAAGAGTACCCTGAATGAAAAGAAGAATAGAGAGGAATTAGAGATAACAATATACATTGAAGAGGGAAAACAATACACGTTTGGTGGAGTAAATATTGAAGGAAATCGAGTATTCACAGATGAAGAACTTTACTCATTGATAAAGCTGAAAGAGGGTGAGGTATTCAATAAACTGGCATGGGAATCGAGTGTTCAGGCTATAAGAAGCCTTATGGCAGATAATGGTTACATATACTACACGATGAAAATTGATGAAAATAAGGATGTTGATAATTTAACTGTTTCGTACAATATCTTTATTCGGGAAAATCAGAGAGCGCACATCGAACATATATTTATAACTGGAAATGAAAAGACAAAAGATTTTGTAATTCGAAGGGAACTTGAGGTTCATGAAGGAGAAATATTCAATGCTGCCAAGATCCAGCGCTCAATAGAAAAGCTCTATAACCTTCAGTATTTCTCGTCGGTAAACATAGATGTGAAGCCTGGTTCAGAGCTCGGATTGGTTGACCTAATATTCAATGTCGAAGAACAACGAACGGGGATGTTTAGTTTTGGTCTGAGCTATTCAACAGCAGGCTATGGTGTTTCGTTGTATGAGGAGGTTTCTGCCAACAATTTTCTTGGTAGAGGAATAAAACTTCATGAAAAGGTGGAGGTTGGTCTTATAAGGCAAGTTGTTGAGGTGGGAATAGACGAGCCGTGGTTGATGAATACACCAACTTCTGCTGGCTTCAGCATTTCATGGAGCAGAATAGAGTACGGACCAAAGAGTGGTGACGTCATATATACCTATAATAATGAAACCATAGGACCGGAGGGACAGGAGCTTCCCGATGGTGTTACGTGGACTCAAAATGAGGATGGAACGTATTCTTATGACTATTCAGAAGCAAACTCGATGGAGTATATAAATCAAAACTATACAGCTTCATTCAGAATTGGCAGAAGATTTTACAGATTCTATGGAGTTAATTCTGAGCTTTCCTTCTCTGTATATAGAAACTATTCAGATTCGGATGATGTTCCTTTTGATCCCAGTTTGAGGGACCAGTATGAAAATAACTGGCCATGGAATTGGAAAAATTATCTCGGTCTGACTTTCTACAGGGATACAAGGGATTATACCCTTTTTGCTACGAGGGGAAGTTACATTTCTCAGAACGTAACTTTCTATGGAGGTCCTCTTGGAGGATATAGCGATTTTGTTAGACTAAGTACAGATCTTAATTATAACGTGAAAACATTCTGGAAGTTTGTGCTCTCAACCAGGTTAAACTTCGGTTTTATTCTTCCATGGCTTGGAAAACCGTTAACGATAGATGATTCTGATTATCTCCGGGTGGATTGCATGAACGAGGGCAGGGGATGGCAGAATCCAAGCCAGTTCTTAACTTTGTATACTTTACGTGGGAAATCAGAGCTAAATTTCAGTTTGGAGTATAGATTTCCAATTCAGGAAAGGGTACTGTGGGGAGTTACATTTTTCGATGCAAGTAATCTGTTTCCCACACCTGAGGACTTTTCAATTGATTTAAAAGATTTTTATTATAGTTTTGGGTTGGGAGCCAGCTTTGTGATTCCAGGGTTTCCGATAAGACTTTATCTAGCGAGAAGATTCAAGTACAATTACTTAACCGACAGATGGGAGTTGGCCAATAGCCAGAAATTTTTCAGAAGATGGGACTTTGTATTTGCGGTTGCCGGATTATTTTAGTTCTTGATTTTGTACTATCAATATGAGGATTAGGATAAGGAGGAAATATAAAATGAAAAAATTGTACTGTTGCATTATTGCATTGCTTTTTATAATTTTTATACCAACCTCCCTTTTACCTATTACTCTTGTACGTGTCGGTTACATAGATCTAGAAAAAATAATCAGTGAATATACTGAAAAGTTTTTTGAAACCCAGATTCAGGTCAGAGAAGAATATGTAAAACAACTACAGGATAAGTATAGCTTTAATTATTTTGAATTAACAGATGAAGAAAAAATAGACTTACTGAATCAAATTAGAAATGAGAATCAAACTCTTGATGTGCTTAGATACAACAAGAGGATGTGGATGGAGAAAGGGGAGATCAGTGATGAACGGATATACCAGTTGATCCAAACTGATATAATGGAGGCCATCAAGAAGACCAGCGAACTGGAAGGATTCAATTTAATTCTTGATAACACCGGAAACTTTATATATGGAAGTGAAGATATAAATCTTACCGATAAGGTACTATTTAGATTGGATGAAAAGCTCCTTCAGTTCCAAAATACTCAGCCTCCTGAACCATTATTTGAAGAAGAAGTACCAATTCCAGAGGAATATTGAGAATTATTATATAAGTCCTGTAGATGCGAAGTTCGGCCTTTTAATAAAAAACAATATCAGATATATCAGGGGGAATAAAAAATGGAAAAAGATGTAGTTATGGATATTGAGGAAATCAAAAAGTACATTCCGCATCGCTATCCATTTTTATTTGTTGATAAAGTCATTGAAGTTAAAGAGAACCTTCTTGTGGCAATAAAAAATGTTACCGGTAATGAGTCATATTTTCAGGGACATTTTCCAGGGTATCCCGTTATGCCCGGTGTTCTTCAGGTTGAAGCGCTTGCCCAGGCAGCTGCTCTATTTGTTATTTATAAACACAAACTTAAGAACAAGCCAGTATACTTTATGAGCCTGGAGAAGGTTAAGTTCAGAAATCCGGTGTTTCCAGGTGATACCCTTAGACTTGAAGTTTCTATTGATAGGTTTGGAGGTAGGATTGCGAAATGTAGTGGAAAAGCCTTTGTTGGAGATAAGATCACCGTTGAAAGTAAAATGATGGCAATGATAGAAGAACGGGAATGAAATTTATCAAAAATGAGATTTTCGAGGAGTTTTTGGAAAGATGGAGATTCATAAGACAGCAATTATTGATCCAAATGCTGAACTGGGGGAGGGGAATTATATTGGTCCAAATGTAGTAATAGATAAAAATGTTAAGCTGGGAAATAACAATTGGATAGGTCCTGGAGCGATTATAACTGGATATACTACCATTGGAAACAACAACAGAATATTTGGTCATGCCTACATTGGAGCACCTCCACAGGATGTTGCCTTTAAAGATGATGAAACTTATGTAAAAATAGGTGACAATAATATTATCAGGGAATTTTCAACAATTCACCGGGGAACAGCCCCTGGCTCAACAACAATTATTGGTAATAATAATTTTCTCATGGTAGGAGCACATGTTGCTCATAATTGCAAAATCGGCAGTAATATTGTTATGGTAAACTGTGCAAGTCTTGGAGGTTATGTAGAAGTTGATGACTATGCATTTTTGGGCGGTTTTGTGATTGTGCATCAATTTACGAGAATTGGTTCATATACAATGTGTGGTATTCTGACAAAAATCACTAAAGATGTGCCTCCGTTTATGCTTGTTGATGGAAATCCAGCCACTGTCCATGGTGTAAATATTGTTGGTTTGAGACGAAGGGGATTCAGTGCTGAGAGAAGGTTATTGATTCAAAGAGCCTACAAGATCCTTTACAGAGAGAGAAATAGTCTAAAAACATCCCTTGAGAAGTTAAATGAACTTGCAATTAATGACAAAAATGGTGATATAAAGATCCTTATTGATTTCATAGAAAAATCGAAGAGAGGCATACTTTTGAAATCGAATGTTAAATAAGTAAGAACCAGGACATTAATTATTAACTATGTTACATTATTATATAACATTTAATATAATTATTAAAGTTATAAGTTATTGATATAAAACTCATTATTAGAAGATTAGCATTATAAAAATATATTAAATAAAAAAATCTGGAAAAGATATTCATAATGGGAAAACTTGTAG
Organism: uncultured Spirochaetota bacterium; assembly: GCA_964518675.1. Classification (GTDB taxonomy): domain Bacteria; phylum Spirochaetota; class B62-G9; order B62-G9; family CAZFGQ01; genus CAZFGQ01. The sequence goes on along the minus strand of CAZFGQ010000007.1, from coordinate 20,666 downwards.
GGATAGATTTTGGAACAAAAAGGATTGGTGTTTCTATCAGCGATAGTGATAAAAAGATAGCATTTCCCAGAGGAATACTTGAAAGGGAAGGTGGAAGTTACTGTATCCGTGTATTGAAAGAGCTTTTGAATGGTGAAGACATAGATGGATTTGTAATTGGCTTTCCTTATAAAACATCTGATATAGAAAATGAAAAAAAAGAGAAGAATAGAAAATCAGAACTCATAGAGGAAATACAAAACTATGCATCCAAGTTAAGAGAAGTATTTAACAAACCGGTTTATTTTCTTGATGAGAGATTCACAACTAAAATTGCACTCCAATCAATGCTTAGTACAGGCTTGAAAAAGCAAAAGAGGCAAAAATCTTCTAAAAAGCTCGATGATGTTTCGGCTCAATTAATCCTCCAGGCTTATCTTGATAGAAAAAACAGTTAAACAAAGTAGGGTACAGAATATGTTCGGTAATAAGGTGAATGGTAAGTGCTTTATAATCAAGTAGACATAATATATCTTATAGGAAATTTTATATTATTGATCTTTAAAATATATTTTTAGCTTTTCGTTTTGTTCTCTGTTTTGCTCTCTTTTTTTCCCTCCTTTTTACTTTTATCTGAAGAGGAGACTTTTTCTTCAGATGATTTCCTGTAATCGGTGGTATAGAAGCCGCTACCTTTGAAAATTATTCCAACCCCACCACTGACGAGTTTCTTCAGTGGTTTTCCACAAACAGGACAATCTTTAACCGGAGGATCTGTAATCTTTTGAAAGAATTCGAATATCTCCTCGCATCCAGTGCACTTGTATTCGTAAGTTGGCATCTCAGTTCCCTCCCAAAATCCAGATCGTTTTTATACCATTAAATATTTCTTTTAACTGTTTCCTTTTATTTCTCTCTTGTTTTACTAGCTTTTCGGATTTTATTATAAGGACCTATCTAAGAGACAAAGCCAATAAAGTGGACTTACTATGAATATTTTTCTGGTAATAATAATTTAATTTTGCAATTTGCAAAAGTCAATTTTTGTATTTTTTGGTTTTATATAACATTTTAAAATATGGAAAAATCAGGCCACCTTTGTCAGGATCTTTTCATCAACAACGTCAATGAGTTCATATATTTTCACAGGTTTTTGTTTTCCTTTTACCCTAATATTGTCAAGTTCTCTGCAGATAAACTTATCCTTAATGTATTCGTATGTATACTCACTTATGATAATATTGGTACCATATATTTTGTTTGTTCCCTCAAGCCTTGCTCCGAGGTTTACATTGTCCCCCATAAGGGTATAATCCATTCTGCTCTGGGACCCCATGTTTCCAACCGTCATAATACCTGTGTTAATCCCAATTCCAATATTTAACCTCTTTTCCTCAGGCCATTTTTCATTCAATTCGTGTAACTTCTTCATCATCTCTAGGGCCGTCAGACACGCCAGCTCAGCATGGTTTTCCTGTTCTACAGGTGCATTCCAAAAAGCCATAATCTCATCTCCAACATATTTATCCAGAGTTCCTTCGTACTTGAATATAATATCGGTCATTGCGGAAAGATACTCATTGAGGTGTGCAACCAGTTCCTGTGGTGTCAGTTTTTCAGAGAGAGTTGTAAATCCTCTGATATCAGAGAATAAAACTGTAATTACCTTGTCTTCTCCACCAAGTTCAAGTTTTTCAGGGTGCTTTAAAAGCTCCTCCACTACCCTCTTACTTACATAGTTGGAAAACATATTTTGAATAACCTTCTTCTCCTTTTCTTCAGTTAAAATCCTGTAGGCAATCATCGTAATAAGGGTAACAAATGTTGTTATCAGAGGTGCACTGAGATTAAGAACATATCTAAACCGATCGAATATTATTATTACAACAAAAAAGTAAATTACAGCAAGGGCTATTGCCGTAACATAGCTGTACATTATCGATTTTCTTCCAACGATATAGCTTGTAAGCAATCCAAAGATTATAATGATGGCAATATTGATTGCATCTCCCGCAAACTTAATGAAATCTCTGTTCAGAATCTGGGTAACAGCATTGGCAATCATCTCAATTCCAAACATTGGACCGTAGGGGGTTTGATGGATATCCTGTAGACCTTCTGCATATACTCCAACAAGTAATAATTTATCTTTATAGAATCTCTTGCTTATTTTATTGTTTACAGCATCTGAGAAAGATCTGACCTGGAATGTTCCAGGTCTTCCATAAAAATTGATCAATAATGAACCCTGCTCATCTATGGGGATTACAATATCTTCCTTATGTGCCGGTGTGTCCTTTGTTGCCGGTATATTTGCTCCCCTGAGGATTACATTTTTACCCATGTTTATTTCCAGATCCTCCATACCAACGCCATATCGAAGCATTGCCAACCATAAAACATTTGATGGATAGTATCTATCGCCAATTTTAACAACAAGTGCAAATCTCCTCGCTGTCTGGTCTGCCTCTTTTGAAGCAATTCTGGGATTCATTCCATAGAGAGAAGTAGCAGGAGCAATTATAACTCCAGATTTAATAATATCCTTTATTGGAGGTGTAACCACATTTACAACCTGTGGGTAATCGTCATTCGCAGGAATACCAAAATCCTTTATCATTTCAAGTCTTTCTTTTATTTCGGGGCTTACACTTGGAATCTGATTGCTTACGTCAGCAAACATATCAACTACCGTATTATTGCTGTATTTTCTCAGAGCATCTACAAGAATTTTATCCTCTTCTGGATCTGAATACTCTGTGAATAATACGTCGAGTAATACACCTGCAGGAGGCTTTTTTGTGTTCGCATTTTCCAGAAACTTCGCATAAACACTTCTGGGCCATGGAAATCTTCCCAGTTCTGAAAGACTCTTTTCATCAAATCCAAATATTACCACATCATCCCTTATGCCCTCAGCTTTGGTAATTTTATATACACCTTCTCCTATCTGTTCTGGCCTGTGGAATACATCCGTCATAAAAAAGTTCAGATTCATCGATTTTGATTCAATGACATCAATAATAATTGTGTATTTTAAGATGAGTACCATTATCACTATTATTACTACCCCCATTATCAAACTTAGGTTCTTTGGGGTTAGAATTGTTTTTTTCTTTTTTTTATCTTTTGCACTCTCGGGCATTTCTTTCCCCTTTATAAGGCTAATTTAGATATTATTAAGGATACAGCCTGTTTTATATAATTATAACTCATAAATTGATAATATTCATTTGATAAAATGAGTGTTTAAAACTAGATAAAACTTTTTATTAAAATCAACTTTTTATCTGCGAATTGTGACCATGAACTCCATCCATATTTTTCGATCAATTTTGTGTACCTCTCCTGCGCAGCCTCAAATTTTTTCTGCTTTTCAAAGATTTGAGCAATACTGTACTCAAGATATGGTACCAGATATGAGTCCTTGTATTTCTTAATCATCATCTCATATAGACTAATTGCTTCATTATATTTTCCAAGCTCCTCAAGACATGTTCCTTTCCCTACAAGTGAAAGAATTGTTATATAAAAGTTCTTCTTGCCTGAACTGGCTTTTTCAAAATATTCGAGAGATTTCTCAAAATCTCCTTTAATGAAATAAATGTGCCCAAGAAAGTATTCAGATTCATACGCAGCTTTAGTGTTCTGGTGGGTTTCGATCACATATTCGAAATCCGGGATGATCTTGTTAAGTTCCTCTATTTTTTGTTTCTCACTCAGATCCTCGCTACTCTGAATATTACTGTATACGAGGTATACTTTTCCAAAATCAGCGGCTGCTTTCTCTTCTTTTTTTAATACAAGATACCGTGTCCCAAAAAATCCGACCAGAATGATGATGATCACCCCGAGAGAGATTAAAACCCATTTTGAGTTTTTCTCAAAGAAGAATTCGATCTTCCTTATAATTTTAAGAAATATATCGATTTCTTCAGTTTTTTCTTTTTTCTTTGCCATTTTTCAATTCCATTATTGTGAAAATTAGATTTTGTTTATGTTTAGTTCATTGATCAATCTTGAGAGATACGTTCGTTGAATTTTCAGAACCTCAGAGGCCCTGGTCTGTTTCCAACCACATTTCTCCAGAACTTTCATAATATAGTTTCTTTTAAACTCATTGATTGCATCTTTAAGGGGATAAATGGGCTCTATCTCTGTTTCTTTAGGTGATAATCCTTCGTTCCAGAGATAGAGGTCTTTCTTTGTAATGTACTCATTCCTACAGAGAACAACGGAACGCTCAATAACATTCTGAAGTTCTCTGACATTCCCGGGCCAGTAGTAATCCATAAGGGTTCTCATTGCTTCCTTTGTGAACCCCTTTATATTTTTCTTCAATTCATTGTTAAATTTTTTCAGGAAATACTCGGCAAGAAGCGGAATATCGTCCTTCCTGTCCCTCAATGGAGGTAACACTATCGGAAAAACATTTAACCTGAAAAATAGATCCTCCCTGAAATTCCCTTTTTTTACCTCTTCATACAAATTTTTATTGGTAGCTGCAATCAATCTGATATCAACTTTCTTTGATGTTGTATCTCCAACCCTCTGGATGATATGATCCTGAAGAATTCTAAGAAGCTTTGATTGAACCGTATAACTTAGCTCGCCTATTTCATCAAGGAAAATTGTTCCACCATTTGCAAGTTCAAACTTACCCATTTTATCAGCAATGGCATCGGTAAATGCTCCCTTCACATGACCAAAAAGCTCCGATTCAATTAAATTTTCCGGGATTGCAGCACAGTTTACCTTGATTAGAGGTTTGTCTTTTCTTCTACTCTTGTAGTGAATTATTTCGGCGAACAGTTCCTTTCCTGTCCCACTTTCTCCAAGCAGAAGAACAGTTGTATTTGTACCAGCTACCTGATCAGCCATTTCCAATTTTTCTTTTATAATCCTGGATTTACCAATGAACTCTCCAGGCGTCCTTCCGTTAACAAGTTCTTTTCTGAGATTGATATTTTCAAACTTTATATCCTGGTATAACCTTGCATTTTCTATTGCTATTGCTGCAAGGTTTGAAAAGGTTTCAAGGAGACTTAAGTCTTCTTTTGAAAAAGATTCATCCCCCACTTTGTTTATAACCTCAAGCACCCCAACTGTTTTATTTTTCAGCTTCAACGGAACACAGAGGATTGATTTGGTTTTATAATTTATCTGTTTGCTTATATCCAGAAACCAACGTTTATCTTTATGAACATCCGGGACGAGAAGAGGTTTGGAATGAAGAGCCACCCAGCCTGCAATTCCTTCACCCATCTTTAAAGTATACTTTTTAACTTCTTCCCCTTTTTCGCCGGTTGCAACGTGAAAATAAAGTGAATTATCTGTCTCATCGATTAGCAAAAGGCTACTCGCTTCAGCTTTTACTACCTTATTAGCAGAATACATTATCCTGTTTAAAACTTCATTTATATCAAAAGTGGAGTTTATTAGAGTGCTTATCTTTATTATTTCTTCTAAATCTTTACTTTTTACACTATCTGTCATTTAAGTACCTATTTTATTGAGATCTATTATATCTCCAAGGGTGATCGATGCTTCCTCCGAAATATCATCAGCAATATATTTCTTTATATCCTCTCTCTCCAATCTGTTAAGATAATCTTTTACACTTAATGTAACTTTCCTCTTCTCCTCATTGATTTCAAGTACAACTGCTTTTATTTCATCCCCAATTTTAACCACACTTGATGGATCCTCTACCCTTTCATTGGATAGTTGTGAAATATGAATTAACCCCTCGATATCTTTATCTATCTTTAAGAACACTCCAAACTCTGTGATACCTGTAACTTTTCCAGTTACTACACTCCCCACCGGGTGCTTCACTTTAAGAGCTTCCCATGGATTCTTCATTAATTGTTTGTATCCAAACTTGATCCTTCTGTTTTCTTTGTCAATGGATAGTACCATAACATTAACTTTTTTGCCTTTTGTAAAAAATTCACCGGGATTTTTAACCTGTTTGGTCCATGAAATATCCTCAGAAAAGAGAACTCCTTCAATTCCATCTTCTATTTCAATGAAAACCCCGAAATCTGTAATTTTTGTTACTTTTCCTCTTACGGTAGAACCTACTGGATATTTTTCATCTATTGTATCCCAGGGGTTTGGAAGAACTTGTTTTAATCCAAGGGAAACAGTTTTTTTATTGAGGTCATAATCCAGAAGCATGATCTCCACTTTATCGCCCACTCTCAACACTTCACGGGGATGCCTAATCCGCTTTGTCCACGACATTTCTGAAACATGTAGCAACCCCTCAATTCCTTCCTCGAGTTTGACAAAAGCACCAAAATTTGTAAGTTTGGTAACTTCTCCTTTATATCTATTTCCCCTCTTGTACTTCTCTTCAAAAGTATCCCATGGATTGGGCATGGTTTGCTTTAGGCCAACCGATACCTTTCTGTTTTCAGGATCAATAGCAAGAATTTTGCATTTAATTCTCTCTCCTTTTTTAATATGATTAGTTATACTTGTTACTTTTCCCCATGAAATATCATTTATATGCAATAGAGCATCTATGCATCCCAGATTTATAAATGCTCCATAATTTACTATGTCTTTGACCGTTCCTTCGATGATTTCACCCACTTTCCGTTCCGAAAAAAACCTTTTTATTTCTTCCTCTCTTTTTTCTTCCAGATACTTTTTGTGAGAGAGCGTAATATTGTTTTTATTTTTATTTATTCTTTCTATTTTGAAGGGTAAAATTTCCCCAATAAATCTTTCGGGGTTCTTCTCTTTTTTATCTATAACCTGATACATTGGAGCAAAGCCTTTGATTCCTCCCAGATCCACTTCAAAACCAGCTTTTTCCATCTTAATTATTTTTCCCTCAACGGGTTTATTCTTCTCATATGATTGTTGCAATTCTTCCCATTTGAGGGTTTCATCGGCTTTCTTCTTTGAGAGAATAGGCCTTCCTTCTCTGGATTCTTTTCTAATTACCATTACTTCTATTTCGTCACCAAGATTCGGTTGCTCTTTAAACTCACTCAGCGAAATCTCACCTTCTGATTTGTAGCCGATATCAACGAAAACTGAATCCGGGTTTATTGAAACAATCTTTCCTTTTATGATTTCTCCCTCCTCAAAGGAGGTAAAATTTTCAAGAACCTTACTCATAGTTGCCATAGATTCTTCTTCAAGTTCAACTTTTTCTAGAATTTCATCCTCTTTTTCTCTACTTTCATCTTTTTCATTATCCTCTTCTTTCGATTGCCCAGTCTTAGCCTTTTCATGTAGCTCTGTTTCATCAGTTATGTTACTCTCTGGGATCTCATTAAGGTCCTCAAGTTTTTTGTAGCCATTCTCCATGCTTCAATACTCCCCTAATTTATTTCTTTGATTTTATTTATAATAAAATTAACTACTTCATCAATATTCATCCTGGTTGTATCTATATAAATGGCATCCGGGGCTTTTTTTAAAGGCGAGTTTTCTCTCGTGCTATCATAGAGATCTCTTTTTCTTATCTTTTCTACAAGGGTTTTGAAGTCACTTTTAGAGGTATTTTTTTCATCCAATAACCTTCTCTTTGCTCGTTCCTCTATACTCGCATCTAGGTAAAATTTATATTTCGTATCTGGAAACACTACAGTTCCTATGTCCCTACCTTCGGCTACAATACTTTTATTTTTACCTATTTCACGCTGAAGTGCAACCATTTTTTTTCTTACAAAGTCTAGACTTGATATATAGCTTACATTTTCTGTAACCCTTTCACTCCTGATTTCTCTGGTAACGTCTTTGCCGTTTACCAGGATTCTATCCTCATTAAAAGACAGTTCGAAATTAGTTAAAAGATTTTTTATTGCTTCTAAATTGTTCAGGTCTACCTTTTGATCAAGAACATACAGGGTAAATGCCCTGTACATGGCTCCAGTATCAAGATAGTAAATACCGAGTTTTTGAGCTAATTGTTTTGCAACCGTACTTTTACCCGCGCCAGCCGGCCCATCTATTGCTATTATCAATGTGATTTAACCCCAGGTACAGGAATTCCTAGTGATTGATAAATTGACTTTTTTGATAGCTCTTTATATTCACCAGGTTTTAAGTCGCCGAGAGTAAGATTGGCAATTGAGATTCTTCTCAACATTACTATATCTCGGTTTATAGATTTAAATAACTCTCTTATTTCTCTTTTCTTTCCTTCATTAAGCGTTATTGTAACCCTTTTTGGATTTTTCTCATCTATATCGAATGATTTAATTTTATAATAATTTCCCTTAATATATATTCCTTCCGTCCATTTAGCAATTATTTTAGTTGTTATTTTCTCTTTGCATTCTACCAGATACTTTTTTTCTATGTTATTCGAAGGATGCATTACTTTATTTGCCAGATACCCGTCATTCGTTATTATTAACAATCCCTCACTCATTTTATCCAATCTTCCTACATTGAATACTCCATAGTTTATGTATTTTTTGTCTAGTAAATCATATATTGTCTTTCTTTTGAAAGGATCATTTCGTGTACAGAGATAGCCCTTAGGTTTATTCATTATCAGATAGATATCTTTTATTTCCCTATTTATGATCTTACCGTTTACTGTTATTTCTGAGTTTTCTGGTATTTTTTCACCTGGTTCTTTAATAATTATTCCGTTTACAGCTACTCTGCCTTCTTTTATAAGTTTTTCAGCTTTCCTCCTTGATGTATATCCATATTTTGCTATTAATTTTTGAATTCTTATCATTTTTTATAACATTTTTTTCTCTTTTTTAAACTTCTAAAATTATTATAGATTTTAAAAAATTAAAACACTTAAAGATTATATTAAGTAAAAAATTATCTTGAACAAAAAAATAATATAAGAATAAAATATTAAAATCAAGGAACTTTGAAATCTTCAACAGGTGGTAGATCTTTGAGACTAAGTAAGCCAAAAACCTTTAAAAAAGTATCAGTTGTCACATATAGAGCTGGTCTACCGGGAACATTTTTTCTTCCCCTAATGGTAATTAATCCCTGTTCTATCAAGAAACGTAAAATATGGCCAACACGAACGCCTCTGATCTTCTCCACTTCAGCCCTTGTTATTGGTTGTTTATAAGCAATAATGGCAAGAGTTTCGAGTGCAGGTTTTGATAATTTAATCTTTTTCCTGGTGTCATAGTAGGGAGAGAAATGCTCATAAAATTCAGGAGAAATTGTTAGGTGAAAATAACCATTGTCATTTTTTAAAACTTTTAATACAGAATCAATATTAATTAATTTTTCATTCAGTTTTAATATGATTTCTTCTACTTTTGATCTGGAAATGCCGCTTAGTTTTGAGATTTGATCAATTGAAACAGGTTTATTTTCAAGGAAAAGTATTCCTTCAACCAACTGCTCAGGATTGATCTTTTTCATAATATAGAAAGCCCCTTTTCTATCTTTAAGACTGCTCTCTTCTGATTATTTTAATGTTCCCAAATAGTTTATGTTGAAGAATATAAACTTTTTTCATCTTTACCAGCTCGAGAAGAGCAAGAAAACTTATTATCAATACATATTTACTGCAATTTTCAGGAAATAGTTCATCGAGCATTATAACCTTATTGGATGCAAGAATGGTCATTATTTCATCTATTTTCTCGTCGATTGTTATATTTTCACCTTCTATAGCCTTGAATATACTTCTATCAATTTCTTTTGCCACTCTGGAAAAGGCAATAACAAGATCCATCAGTGAAAGTTCAACCCAGTTCTCATTATCCTGAAAATCAAAAAGTAATTGGGGTTCGTTTCTAAACAACAATTTATGTTCTTCCAAGTTTTTCTTTAAAACTTCTGCAGCCTGTCTGTATTTTTGATATTCAAGAAGGTTATCTATTAATTCTTTCCTCTCATCACAATATTCTTCATTATCAATATCTATTTCTTGAGGAATTAAACTTTTCGATTTCATTAGAAGAAGAATTGTTGCAGTGTATATAAAACTGGAAATTTCGTTTAGATTTATATTTTTTTGATTTTTTATGTAGTTTATGTATTGCCCTGTTATTTCAGAAATTGATATGTCATTTATATTAATCTTAGCATTTTGAATCAGATAGAGTAATAGATCAAATGGTCCCTCAAAAAAGTCTAATTTTATCCTGTAACCTGCTTCTTCAATATTATTGTTCATCAGCTATCCAATTAATTATTTTTTCTCTCTTTTTGTATAAAGAAACTGGATTCTCAATTAAGTCATTTTTGTCAATTAATTTTTTAATTTTATAGGATTTATTTCCAATTTTAATACTCTCTAATATGTCAGAAAGAGGAATAAGAACAAAGTTTCGTTTAAACAACTCTTTATGAGGAATTTCGAGAGTTCTACTTTTATAAACCAGATTTCCCATAAGCAGAATATCGATGTCAATCAATCTTGGACCCCATTTAAAGGTTTTCTTACGGCCGAGTTGAATTTCAATATCCTTCAGTTTTTTAAGAAGTTTTTCTGGAACTATGGTCTCATTACTTTTATTGATGTTTATCTTTAGTACAAGATTTAAAAAATCTGGTTGTTCTTTGAAACCAACTGGCGATGTAAGATAAATGGGAGATATATCAGAAATATCGAAAAAGTTCTTAATTTGGAAAACAGCCCTTTTTAAATTTTCTTCTCTATCTTCAATGTTGGACCCGAGAGAAAGATAAGTCTCCATTTGTACATGCTTTATTAATTTTACAATATTGTATCAATTTTATCAGTTAATTCATCTCACTTTTCTATGGGCTCATACATCTTTAAGACCAAGAACATCTTCCATCGTATAAAGCCCGGAGACTTTATCAACAACAAACTCAGCAGCTCTAAGTGCTCCTCTTGCAAATGATTCTCTGCTTGTGCACTTATGTGTAAACTCGATTCTTTCTCCAGAAGAACCGAAAATTATTGTATGTTCACCAACAACGTCTGCTATTCTCAAAGAAAGGATTCCCATCTCATCGGGTTTTCTGGGACCCACTATGCCATGTCTACCAAAAACGGCAATATCATTCAAGACTTTTCCTTTTTTACTGGCAATAATTTCTGCAAACCTGAGAGCGGTACCAGATGGTGCATCCTTTTTTTTGTTATGATGAATTTCTATTATTTCTGTTTCAAAACTATTACCAAGAACTTCTGTTGCTTTCTCTACAAGTTTAAATAACAAGTTTACTCCAACACTCATATTAGGTGAAAAAACTACAGGAGTTAAGCTTGCAATCTCTTCTATTTGCTTTTTCCCGTGTTCATCGAAACCCGTTGTACCAATGACAAGTCCTACAGGGTTATTTTTTACAACCGAGATCAACTCAAGTGTCGCTGAAGGATTTGAAAAATCTATAATTACATTAGCGGTTTTTACAACTTCTTCATAGTTACTTGTAAGATAAATACCGGTTTTCCCCTCTGTATTAAGGATATTTTGTAAATCATTTCCTATGTTCTTGTGTTTTTCAGATTCAATGGCCCCGCATAACTCAAAATTACTGCTTTCATAAGCAAGCCTGCAAATCAGGCTCCCCATCCTACCGCCAGCACCACACACTCCTACCTTTATCATAAACACTCCTTTTTATGAGATTTATAAGAATTAAAAGAAGAGCAAATCCGATTTTTTAGCTCGACAGCCTAAAAACAAGGAATAATTTTATTCTCTCACTTTTTTGCAGTCATTTTCACATTATCTTCTTTCTTCTTGGTTTCTGACGTTTGATCTCCAAAAAACTTTTTTCTGATCTTTTCTTCAATTTCTTTCATTATTGACGGATTGTCAGAGAGGTACTTACAGGCAACCTCTCTTCCCTGACCCATTCTCTCCTCTCCATATGAATACCAGGTTCCGCTCTTCTGGATTATCCCAAGCGTTGTTCCAAGATCAAGGACTTCACCTTCTCTGAAAATCCCCTTATCAAAGTGGATTTCAAACTCTGCAACTCTAAATGGCGGTGCTACCTTATTCTTGGCGACCTTTACCTTTACCCTGTTTCCATATGCCTCAGTTCCTTTTTTCAAGGTTTCCGTTCTTCTAATATCCAGTCGCACAGAGCTATAGAACTTAAGTGCATTTCCTCCAGTGGTTGTTTCAGGGTTTCCAAACATTACACCAATTTTCTGTCTGATCTGGTTGATAAATATTACGCAGGTATTGGATTTGTTTATTACACCCGTAAGTTTTCTCAACGCCTGAGACATTAATCTTGCCTGCAAACCCATGTGAGAGTCGCCCATATCTCCCTCTATCTCAGCCCTTGGAACTAGTGCAGCTACTGAATCGATTACTATTACTCCTAGGGCTCCACTTCTTACGAGCGATTCAGTTATCTCAAGGGCCTGTTCCCCAGTATCAGGCTGGGAGACCAGAAGGTTTTCTATATCAACCCCCAGGTTTTTTGCATACCTTGGGTCTAGGGCATGTTCTGCATCAATAAATGCTGCAATATCACCGAGTTTCTGGGTTTCAGCTATAATGTGAAGTGCAAGTGTTGTTTTCCCCGAGGATTCAGGACCATATATTTCAACAATTCTTCCTCTTGGTACTCCTCCCACACCCAGAGCGATATCCAGACCGAGAGAACCGGTAGAAATCACTTCGATGTTTTCAATGTGAGAGGCTTTCTCACCAAGACGCATAATGGAGCCTCTTCCAAACATCTTCTCAATTGTTAGTAAAGCGCTCTCGAGAGCCCTATTTTTTTCGATATCTTCCATTTTTATTTCCCTTTAAATTTTTTTGGCAATTTTCATAGTAAAAAATGTATATCGAACTAACTTCAAATCTAATTTAACCAGAAGTTACTCCTTTTTTCAACTATAATAATTCGTTTTGTGTAATATAGGATTTTAATTTTTATATGTTCTCTATTTATATGTTTCTATGCTGGCAAATATCCATTGGAAGAACTATTAGTGCGAACTTCAAGCTTTCAAAATGAAGCGCAAATTATAAATATAATATACTATCCTTGTAACAAAACCGGGATCATAAAGCATCCTGAATCTGATATAATACAATTAATCATAAAAAGGTAAGTTTTTATTTCAAGTTTCAATGTTTATTTTTAAAATTTTTGGAGGTTTGTTTATTTATTTACGGGAATATAGATTGGTTTTCTAAATCAGAAGACTTAAAGAATTATTTTGAGATTTTAATTGAGGTACTTTATTGATCTTTCGCAGAGTGCTTTCCACTCTCTTACCTCTGATTTTCTCCTGCTGGATGGATACCTTTTTAAAAAGTTATTAAAAATTTGTAATGCTTCATTGTAATTTCCGGTTTTGTACATTATTATTCCTTTTAATATAAAACCATCCTGATCCTTGGCATAAATAGAATTGGAAATTAAGGAATTGATATATTTCAGAGCAGGTTTGTATTCATTTCGATCATAATAGTAGTTGGCAAGTTTATAGAGTGAAAGCTCAGAATAAAGTGTATCAGGCATTTTGAGAGAGATTTTTTTAAAATAAAATATTGCTTCTTCATAAAAGGCTTTTTTAAATAGATCATTTGCATATCTGAACAACTCATCATAGTATAATTCGATGGGGGCTTTATCTGGAACAAATTCTTTTATATCATATAGAAGTTCTAATGCCCTCTCTCTTCTCCCTGTAAGAAGATATATCCTTGCAAGCCCGAGCTTTGCGTATGTATTATCCACCTCTTTGAAATAATCTTCCGCTTTTTTCGTATTCCCAGCATAAAAGTACAAATAACCAAGTTCTGTTTTTAGCTGGTCAATGCTCTCATCAATATCTGGGATGTAAATTTCGGGTTTAAATGCAATCGATTCAAAATAATATAGGATGTTTTTCAGGTTTACTGGATGAGATCTGAGAGGTTTTTCGTTTTCCTTTATCAAACTTTCCAGTTCGTATATTTTTTTTAAAATTAGCTCATTCTTGTCCTCAATTTTCTTACTTTTCAAAAGTTTCAGGTAAATACCTGCTATTCTCACATGGGCCTGATAATAAACTTTTTTTATTTCTTTCATCCCGAGGTCTTTGGTTATTTGATTGTAATACTCGATAGATTTCTTGATATTCTCAGCATCATAATAAATATCCCCTAAAAGAAGGTACACATAACCTTTTACAACTGGATAATTGTAATCGCCAGCAATTTTATTTAATGCCGTTATTGCTTCTTCTCGTCTTCCTTTTCTGTAAACATCAATGGTACTGTTAAGGAGGTTTCTGGCATTTTCCAGTTTGTAAAAATGGTATATGCCCAATATACCGATAATTAACAAAAGAATGGCAAAAACAAAACCAATTAACTTTTTCATGATTATACCCGTTTGTACTTACCTATTTCCGACTACCCGGTGCCACCATGCTGTAAAACCATATCAACAGACAGCTAAAGAAAGTGGCGGCTAGAAGATTCACATTATATACATCGGTAAGTTTTTTAAAAATATCATCAAGTAAAAACACACCGATAACTGACCCTATAATACCAAGAATGAGGGCTGCCCAGAATTTTCCAAGAACACTTTTTCGTAGAATAAAATAAATAAATATAGCAGACAGGAGCCCAACACCTACATGTAAACTATACCCGATTAATCTGAACAGCCATTCTTCCATTATAGACCTCCACTTTAATTTGAAAGCTCAACTTGTTTTTTACAATTGTGGGAAAAAGAAAACATCTCGGGATCCTTGTAACTAGATAAACTATCAGGCAAGATATGCTTATAATACATTTTAATAATCTTAAAAAACTATCATTTCACTTTCTTCACCATTTATCCCGTATGCTGATACTCCAAGTTTATAATCCTCGCCATCTATTTTAATCAGTTTATACATGTTATCATCTCTCTCCTGTGGGCTCAAATCTTCGAGTTTAACTTCATACTCTATTCTAGGGTTGGATGTATCCGAAAGATAATCTGTATACTTAACCCAGTCAGCTCCTTTTTCTGGATCGCTGAGCATATCCTCAAGTTTGGGAATAGTAGGGATATCAGTTGTTCCCCTGTACCTGCATGGCCTGTACTTTGTTTCTCCCGGTGCTCTGTACCATATAATGTAACCTTCAAAGTAACTCTCAGTATTGTATCCGCTGAAAATTATTGAATAACCAGTAATCTGATTACCGAATGGAGGATTCAAGGAGTTTTGAACAGTATAAATGCCACAACCACACATCATTAAAAGAGTTGTAAAAATGATAAGACATGTATGTTTTTTAAAAGCTCTTCCAGCCAATCCGTTTATACCTCAGCTCCAGTTTATTCATTCTGGATTATTCAGTTCTTTTTACTCTGTTATTTTGATAGAATTCTTTAAACAGAAAGATTTATTTTATATCAATAGATTATTATTTAAGGTTTTCCAGGCTTTCAATAATAGATTTCTTATTCAATTTATTATAGCACTCTTTCAGATACCTGAAGCTCAAATCCGTATTGTATCCATATAAAAATGACATTGATAGATATGGTTCAGCAGTTATGTAATTTCCGGTTTCGAGATAGATTTTTCCAAGTTCAAAATAGGCTTTACCAAATTTCAGCCTGGATATATTGTCGTTTCTCAGATACATAAGACTTTTAAATGTGCCAATGGAGTATCTTCTCCTGATGTTCCAGTTAGGATCATTACCAATTATTTTTTTATACATATCTATTTCTTTTTTTCTCTTTTTTGTTAACCTGTACACCTCCGCCTTTAGATAGTACACATCAAATATCTGATCTTTTATCTGGAGAAGGCTTTTAAGTTGCTCGGCTTTATCCAGGTGCACCATTGCCATATCGTATAACTTCTGTTTTATATAGATTTTTGCGAGAGCAATATTTGCTTCGGGATATCCTTTCAATTCCTTTTTTTGACTCTTGTTATTACTTTCCTGTTCTTTAATTCTTTTAATAATTGCCTTTTTATATTCAACAATGGCTTCGCCGTAATTTCCTTCATCAAGTTTTCTATCTCCCATACTCTTGTAATACCAGGCTGGTTCACTCAGCTCAATAGGATATACCGGTAATAAAAAAAATGTGAATAATCCTACTATGGTAAGAATTGTAATTAAAGGTTTCATATACGGATCTTTTTATCTTTTGATTTATAAAATTCTTATAGGTTATGAAACTCTTGATAAAAAAACTATCTTGAAGCTATTAATCTTATCTTCATACCAGGAAATATTAGATCAGGATTTTTTATCTGTGGATTTAATTCCACTATTCTTTTCATATTTACATTAAACTTTCTGGCTATATTCCACAGTGTTTCACCAGGTGAAACAGTATGGTATATGAAAACCATTGATGCATCCATCTGTGGATTTACCACCGTAGCTGGTCTAATACTGGCTTCGGCAGTTATGTACTCATTAAAAGAACTACTCCTTCCCATAGAATTATACTCATGAGAATTATATTTATGATTAAGGTAAACTATTTTCTCCTGTGGTGAGCTTAAGAAAAAGGTTAGGAATCTGTCGTAACCAAGTCTCCAGATTCCATAGTTTGTACTCCATAAAAGGAATGTAGAGATGGCGAATAAAAGTACAATACAAAAAGTACCAAATATTTCTCTGGCTTTTGACTTTCCTTTTTTGGTGTTTATTCCAGGTTCCCTGAGTGCAGTAATACCCCCCGTGTGGTATATTATTCTACTCTCAACTTGTGGACTATATATTGTGGCATTCATCTAACACAACCTCTCTATGAAAAAATTTTATGAATACATCTTCCTTACCTTTGAGATTTCATCCCTGGCAAACTTTAATATTTCCGACATCCACTCATTTTTATACTTTAACTCGAATCTTTCCAGTTCTCTCATCATGGAAAGTAGTTGCTTATAGTTTGTTTTTTCAGATGGTGGAGCTACTCCTACTTCTGAACTTCGTGATTGAAGTAGCTCGTTTGTTTCTCTAATCAATGTACAGTTGTGTTCAAGATTCCTGCTCAGATTAAATGCGATATTTAAAAAGAATTCTTTGTTTGCTTCGGCCACAGATTTCAGATTTTCGGGTTTTACAATAGTAAGATTGGATTCTGTAATTGCTTTGATTGTTGCACTTCTTGTTTCTCCAAGAAGGAGCGCCATTTCACCTATTACCGTTCCTGGCTCATTAATATCAGCAACCTTTTTGCCCCCAATGAACACTGCAAGATTACCTCTATTCAGGATAAACATCTCATTTGTTTTATCTCCCTCTTCGCAGAGTATAGA
This sequence comes from uncultured Spirochaetota bacterium, assembly GCA_964518675.1. Taxonomy (GTDB): domain Bacteria; phylum Spirochaetota; class B62-G9; order B62-G9; family CAZFGQ01; genus CAZFGQ01. The sequence goes on along the minus strand of CAZFGQ010000007.1, from coordinate 3,508 downwards.
ACCTGCTCTAACATTAAATGTATATTCGGAAAGTTTATTGGTATCCAGCTTTAACTCAGATCTGGAGGTAGTTCCCTTAAAAGCGAGTCCTTTTGTATAAACAAGGCTATTTATGTACTTTTCAATTAATTCTGCCAGCCACCTTATTTTAAGTTTCTGATATATGCTTTTTAACCTTTCAATAACATCAACATAAATACTTGCATATTCTTTTGAAGCCATTTCAACACCTGAAAGTTTTTTCTCCTTGCTTATGTACATCCTGTTCGTAATCTGTACAAATCGAGCGATATTTTTTGTGAGATTGTATCCAATATTATACAGTGAAAGCACTTTATAAAGATTATTGGCAGGAATCTTATCTATCCTAGAACCTTCTTCAGCCCATACAGTTTGAAATCTGAGATAATCCTCTCGTCCAGTTTTATATCTAATTATTGGTTCTTCAGCACCAAAAATTATTTCTCTTCCCTCTAGGGTGTATTTGTCCTGAGGCGTGATCTCAAATACAAGTTTCCCACTCCTTAAAATGTATGCACAATCGGCAAAATCCATTACCTCATATACTTTTTGCATGGAATGTTTTCCTCAGTTATAAAAAGTAATGGTACTTGATTATTTATTTAACCTGATAATAGAATTATATTGATATTATCTGAAATTACCTAATAAAAATAAAATAAAAAGACTCAATTTTTAATAAAAATTAATAAAATTAATCTGATTTTAACAAATCAAGCACCCTTCTTGCTTCGGCTCTTATCTTATCATTCGTATCGTAATCAGCTCGAAACTCTAAAATATCGATTGCATCTGCGTATTTTATCTTTTCAATTCCTTTTATTGCCAGATAGCGTACCTTGTCATAATCGGATCTCAATGCCTTGATTAGATGTTCACCGATTTCTGGAGATTCTATTTCGATCAATGCAGATATAGCATATTCTGCGACCTCGTGGGATGGATCGTTTATGTAATCTGATAGAGTATCAATTGCTTCTTTTCCAGCAATTTTGGCCAGGGCTACAGCTGAGTACATTCTTAAAATGTCTGGTTCATACTTATTTTTAAGGGTTTTTTCTATTAAAGATTCTGCTTTTTTAGATTTAAGGTTTCCAAGGGCAAGTATAGCTTCTGCCCTCAACTCTTTTTCCTTATAGATATCATTGACTATTTTAAGAAGGAAATCTCCACTCTCATGGTCTCCGACCTCACCTAGTGCCTTGATAATGCTTCTCTTTATCCTAATAGATAAATCTTTTTTGTCGAACAGGTCTAAAAGAAACTGGTTAGCTTCTTTTATTTTAATCGCTGTAACGGCGTAAAGTATAGAATCCTGATAGTCTTCATTGTCAGGCCATTTTTTTAGTTCATCAAGAATAATTTCTCTGGCAGATTCTATTTTTGCCGTGCCAAAATAATCCATTATCACGTTATAAACTTCCATTTTATGTTTTTCTTTGAAAAGTCCAATCAACTCTTTGTTTATTTCATCACCCAAATCTTTGTAAACTTTCCTGAAGGTATTAATTATTTCCCTATCCGTTCCATATTGTATTACTTTTTTATAGTAATCATTATCAACTCCGTAAAGGCTAATAGCTAAAAGCTTACAAAAGATTATAAATGCTAATATATACCTCGAATTTACTCTCATGATGATTGAAAATGCTCTTTTCTGAATTGATTTATTGCTATTATGTAATATCGGACGATACCAACAAAGTATTATTTTTGATCCTTTTCCATAAAAATCACATTTGAAGAGGAAATGTCTCCAGGTATATACGATGGCAGATACTTTGTATTTTTATTAAATTCTTCTGAGTACAATCCTACTCATGTTCTGTTCAGGGACAAAGATATAAAATTGAAGCATTCACATCCAGAGTACAGATGGAGGGAAAAATATTATCTTTACCCGGCAATACTTCAAAAAAGATGGTTTGAATACAGGATAAACGGGAGGTATATACCAAGCAGCAGATTTGATACAACCCTTCCACTACTAATTGACTACCCTTTCCTGGTAAAAAATAGGAACGAAATAGCTCTAAATATTAGAAGCCTTGACACTAATTATAGAAATTTGAAGATAGTTATCAGGGACAAAGACAAAAATATAGTTAAAAAATGTGTTATCAAAAACCTATTAAAGGATGAGAAGAAAACGCTGGAAGTTAAAGATTTAAAATACGGTAGTTATGAAATTTACGTGGACTATAATGAGAGGAGCTTTTATAAGGGATGTATGTTCTTGGTTAATGAAAAGAATATTGAATACTGGAGCCTGGAAGACCTTATAGATGCTGTTTGTAGCATTAACCAGCAGAAGAATAAAAGGATTCTGAAAGAAATAAAAATATACTGTCTTAACTGTAAATCTGAGGTGTTTCCGCTCAAGCCACATACACTGACCGATTATCAGTACATGAACTATATACCTTTTAAAGAATACGTAGATTTCGAACGATTGAGCGAGGAAAACGTAAAGGAATATTTAATGAAAGCGAAGCACCCTGGTTCATACAGGAGTGGACTGATACACCTATTAAACATTATTCGAATGGCTTCATTGGAAGATGAGCTAAAGATCATCCAATCCATTTTTAGAGATGATCCGCCTTTTGGTTATTTTATCACTGAAAAACTATTCTTTTTTGAATTAATTCCATTAATGAAAGATAGAGACTTACAGAATATTCTTACAAAAATAGATGATGATACGATCTTTTCAAGCATAGAAGGTGCTAGACAGGAGATAAGAGATAAGATACTCAATAATATTTCAAAGCGCAGGACCAAATACATTCTGGAAAATAAAATTAAATCTGATGAAGAAAAAACAGAAAATTCCAGACAATTTGTAAGCAGAGAGATTAGAAAGTACTGCGTAAGGGTATATGGTCGATTAATTAAAATACCTTCTAATACGATAAACTCCTACGGGATTTTCTGGGATCCAGAATTTTTGGATAAAATTAAGGAATTTCACTGTGGAAAATTTCTGGTTTTATTTGATGAGGCTCTAAAACTAATTGAAGATAATAGCAATGAGCCGGTATGTAAAAGTTACGAGGTCGAATACAGTAATCAAAATCCTGTGATTATCACTGGTATTACGGAGAGTGCCATATTAATGCTTATAAAAGAGCCATTAAAATATCTTTACGTTCATATATATTACTGGATAAATAATCTTGAAGATTTTAAATTTTACGAAAATATACCAAAGAATACAGTAATTCCATTCAACTATAGATCTCCTGCCATAATAATTACTTTAGGTGGTATGAATCTCGAGAATCGGCCACTTGAACAGATAATAAGATTGAAGATGGGGAGTTAATTTAATAACTGATTTGAATTTAAGAGATAAACTCCCCCACTACTCATTTGTTTTAGCAGTGGGGGATTTTATCCCAGAATAGATATATCTGGATTGTTTAATATCTGTATATGTCTATTCCGAACTCGCTTTTGATGTCTTTAATAATTTTGTTATACA
>CAZFGQ010000006.1:11860-68644 GCA_964518675.1 uncultured Spirochaetota bacterium | reverse complement strand
TCGGCAGTAAAGAACCTACAATAAAATTATAACACAATCTCCTATCAGATTCTATTCATACTTGCGTTTTGTATTTTATAAAAATAAACCGTGGCTGTCGAATTATTCAGGGATAGATTTTGATGATGATTCCTGTGAATCACTGTTACAACTGGCTTTATTATCTGGAGGATTATTGGTATCTCGTTGAATAATTAATAAATATTTTAGGGCGAACTTCGAGTTTTCATTATGAAGCGCATAATTATTGCTCCAAAATGAAAAAACAAAAGATATTGATTTAAATTGTTTGAAGTTCGCCGGCAATCCAACATTTTTCGTACCATCCTACATTAGGATTTCTATTTTTCAGAAAACTCGACATTCATTCTATTTATAATCTCAGCATGTATCCGTTCTTTTTAAGCCACTCTCTGTTTTTTTTATAATCGGGCATAATGCTATTAATGGATGATCTTGATCTTATTCGAAATCATTGAGTTTTCCTGGCCAAGCATTTCAATTTTCTGAAATTGTTATGTTAATCTATATTTCTTGTTTATTATTGATAACATGTGTGAGGCCGGGGGAGGTTTAATTATTTTCAGTTTTAAGAAACCTCTGTTTTTTTCATAAAAACTCATATATAAAAAGTGACCCCCCCGAAAAGGAGGAGAAACGGGGGGGTCAAAGAAAAAGCATCTCCTAGGGGAGTCGAACCCCTGTTGCCGGGATGAAAACCCGGTGTCCTAACCACTAGACGAAGGAGACATCTGAGCCGCGAAGGAATCGAACCTTCGACCCACGCCTTAAAAGGGCGTTGCTCTGCCTACTGAGCTAGCGGCCCCTATGTCACATTCTCAAGTCAATATATTAAGCTTTCAGGTGCAGGTCAAGCGATTTTTAGACCGATAATAAATAGTAGTCCTTTACACTATTGGTAAAAAATCAATAAATTAGTTCTTAATTCGCCGTCTGGAATAGAAGCTTCCAGGTTTTCTCATATGTGGCTTTTAAAAATGATCTTTAAATTTTAAGTTTAAAAAGTTTAAAAAACCTTTCAGGGGTATATTAATGGTGAGTGGAGAAGCTAAGCTTTACAGCATGACCGGTTATGGAACGAGTGAGGAAGAAGTTGATGGATGCAGGGTTATTGCTGAGATAAAGGCATTAAACAGCAGATATCTTGAACCCAAATTCAGACTACCCAGAGGCTTTGAGCATATGGAGAATGTTCTGAGAAAATCCCTGCGAGAAAAGGTTTCAAGAGGAAAGATAGATGTGTGGATTTACATCAAAACAGATGAAAAATTTGAGCTTGAGAGTCTCATGAAATACATAAAGTTGTATGGGGATTTTCTTGGCAAGGTTAAAAATGAGCTTGGCCTTGAGTTTTCTCCGGTTCTGTCGGATGTCCTGGCAATGAAAAATCTTGTTGGCTCTGAGAGAGTGGAGTATTCTGATGTCATACCCGAGGCCAAAATAGTTGATGTTTTTGAGGCTGCCCTTGAAGCATTCGAACATTCAAGACTGACTGATGGTCTTCAGAGCAGGCTTGAAATAGAAAACTATGTTAGCAGAATATATGAAACTATTGAGAGAATGCAGAAAAGTATTCAGGATGTAGTTAACAATTATAAGGATCAACTCCGAAGTAGAATAAAAGAGCTCATAGGCGAGGGTTATGATGAAACCCGAATAATAATGGAGGCGGGGATATATGCTGCAAAAGTTGATATTGATGAGGAGTTATCCAGACTTGGAGCCCATGCAGGTAGATTACAATCGGTATTAAGATCGGGCAGTCCATGTGGAAAAGAGCTTGATTTTATTGTCCAGGAGATGATGAGAGAGATAAATACAATTGGATCAAAGGTACAGGATTCGATTATTTCAAATGAGGTGATAGATACCAAGGTATTAATAGAAAAGATTAAAGAACAGGTGAGAAATATTGAGTAAAAAGGGATTTTTGATTATTATCACTGCTCCATCAGGAGCTGGGAAAACCACCATTTACAAAAGAATTCTGAAAGAAATGCCATGGATAAGATATTCTGTTTCTTTTACCACAAGAAAACCCAGACCTGGTGAGAAGGACGGAGTGGATTACCATTTTGTGGATAGAAAGAAATTTATGGAAATGGTCAACAGGGGCGAGTTTGTTGAGTGGGCCGAGGTTCATGGCGAATACTATGGAACCGAGAAATCCCAGATAGATAGAATACTTAAAAATGGAGATGTTTGCATTCTTGATGTGGATGTAAAAGGTGCTCTGAATCTTATGAATCTCTATGATAATTTTGTCTCTATCTTTATAGAACCACCTTCATTCGCTGAATTGGAAAGAAGACTCAGGAAAAGGGGAACGGAGGATTCTGATAGAATAAGAACCAGGCTTGAGCGTGCAAAGAAGGAGCTTGAATCCAAAAAATTTTTTGATTATATTGTTATTAATGATACACTTGATAGAGCTGTTGATGAAATTAAAGGAATTATAGAGAGTAAGCTTAAGGAGAGGCTGAATGCTTCCAATTTATGAGATAATTGATTTTGAAAAAAATAGATACCTCCTTTCAAAGGCTGTTATGAAGAGAGCAAGACAAATCATTTTTGCCGGAGATGAAGAACTTGAAAAATTTAACGGAAAAATAGCCTCTCTTGCCCTTAAGCAGGTTTTACACGGTGAGATAAAATATCGTTTGCTCAGTGAGCGAAAGAGGTAATAATTAATTTGAACTAATTCGTTAGACTCTATAACTAAACCTTCCAATTATAAAGCAATTTATCTAAGCAATTTATCTAATAAAGAACATCTATTAATTAACAGTTCAATATATTACTTTCCGTGGCATGTTGTAGTGTTTTTAGCGCTCTCTTGTAATAAAAGTATCTTGTTCGTCATGGGCTTGGTGATTCAATTGAAACTTTGCTCCTGGTGAGGGTATTAATATTCTCTAAAGCACTGTGGAATAGGTGTTGGGATAGAGAAATTTTTTTGTGATTCTTGCATTTTCTGGAAAATTTCCAATGCTGGGAGATATTTTGGAGGTGCAGAAGCGTATATTGTAGAGGGGAATAATACAGAATTGTCCAAAAAGAAAATTGTTTTCATTTTTGGTCCAACCGCATCCGGGAAAACAGATCTGGCATGCAGAGCACTTAAGGGGATAGCCGAAATCATATCGGTAGATTCTATGCAGGTCTATCGGGGTCTTGACCTGGGAACGGCGAAACCAGACAGAGAACAGCTGGAGATGGTTCCTCATCATCTTGTAAATATAGTTGCACCGGATTACAGGTTTAGTGCAGGCGATTTTAGAAGATTGGCGATTAAAGCAATAGATGAAATATCCTCAAGGGGGAAATACCCGGTACTTGTAGGGGGCACAGGGTTGTATTTTCGGGCTCTTGAAAAGAAATTGATTGAGGCACCACCTGCAGATCTAAATTTCAGAGAGAGGCTCTACGAAGAGGAAGAGAAAAATCCTGGATATATATATAAAAAACTCCTTGAGGTAGACCCTGAAGCTGCAAAAAAACTGAACCCGAAAGATCATATAAGATTGGTAAGGGCTCTGGAGATTTACCATCTAACAGGGAAAAGATTTTCCGAGGTAACTGTGGATGAATGGAACACCCCTTCGGGCAGTGATTACTGGATTTTAAAAATCGGAGTATCCCTACCCAGAGAGGAGCTTTATGAAAGAATAGAGAAGAGATGCTACAGAATGGTTTCAAGGGGGCTTCCCTATGAGGTTTACGAGTTATTTTCCAGGGGGTACGATGAGAAATATCCATCCATGAAAGGTCTTGGATATAGTCATTACATCCAGTATTTCAAGGGATGTATTGGATATGGAGAGGTTATCGAGTTGTTTGTAAGGGATTCAAAAAGGTATGCAAAGAGGCAGATGACATGGTTCAGGAAAGAAAGGGATGTTAGATGGGTGGGACCTGATGACCATGAGCTGGTCAGGGATATGATAGTTAGGTTTTTTGAGTCCAATGATTGAAAAATGAAAAATTCTCAATTCTTAGCAGGCAGGGAGTTTTACTTGAGTTTCGATTTTTTGATTTCAACTGTTGATAAAGGAGGGGAAAGATGGGTTTTGTAGTAATAATGGCGGGAGGCAGGGGTGAAAGGTTTTGGCCGAGAAGCACAATGGAAATGCCAAAACAGTTTCATAGAATAGTTTCCAGCAGGACCATGCTGCAGGAAGCTTTTTGTAGGGTATATCCTGAGTTTGGTAAGGATGAAATATTTATAGTTGCAGGTGAGTCTTTTAAAAGAATAATTCTCGAACAGATAGGTGAAATTGATGAGAAAAACTTAATTGTTGAACCATTTGGTCGTGATACAGCCCCAGCAATAGCTCTTGCTGCTACTTATCTTTCAAAGATAGATCCAGATGCTAATATGATGGTGTTGACAGCTGATCACCTGGTTGAACCGAAGGATAGGTTTCTCAAATCCGTGGAAATTGCAGAAAAAGTTGCCGATGATGGGTATCTTGTAACTTTTGGAATTAAACCTGATAGGCCGGCTACCGAATACGGATACATAGAATTGGGTACAAGAATTATGGATTCATATGGTGGCAATGTTTATAGGGTTAAAATGTTCAGGGAGAAACCAGATCTTAAAACTGCTGAGGAGTTTTTGAAAAGTGGCCGATTCCTGTGGAATTCAGGAATGTTCTGTTTCAAGGTAAGTGTTATTATGGATGCATTCTCAAGATATATGCCTGAACTCTATGCAGGACTTACAGAGATATCAGATGCAATTGGAACCGATGCGGAAAAGTCGGTAATAGAAAGGAATTTTAAAAAATTCCCGAAAATCTCCATTGATTATGGGGTTATGGAAAAAGCCGATAAGATAGCCTGTATTATGCCTGAGTTTGCATGGGATGATGTGGGAAGCTGGGTTGCATTGGAAAGGCATAAGAAAAAAGATCCAACGGGGAGTATCATTGAGGGTAATGTATTGCAGGTGGATTCTAAAAACAATATAGTTTTAAATGATGATGAGTCGATAATCGGCATAATTGGGGTAGAGGATATGATTATTGTGAAGGAACGCGATAGAATACTTATCTGTCCTAAAAGAAGAAGCCAGGATATTAAGGCGTTGATAAAAAGGATGTCTGAACATGAGAAGTTTAGAAGATTCATGTAGTATGATAGTGATAATGGGTTAAAAATTTCAAGTAATGCTGAAATGCCCAAATCTGGTTGAATCAAATATTTTAATTGAATATATTTAAGATGTTTAAGAGTTTTTTACATAATAAAATATGAGGAGGAATAATGCCATCGGGAAAAAAAAGAAGAAGACAGAAGATTGCCAATCACAAAAGAAAAAAAAGACTGAGGAAGAACAGGCATAAGAAAAAATAAGGTGTGGAAATTGAAATTTGCCATCGAAAAGAGGCCCCTTGTGATGGGGATTATAAATGTGACACCTGATAGTTTTTATTCCCGTAGCAGGGTTTTAAATATTCCCAAAGCCATTGAGCAGGCGTTTAGGTTTATAGACGAGGGAGCAGATATTATCGACGTGGGAGGAGAATCCACGAGGCCTGGTTCGAAACCTGTCACTGTTGATGAAGAGATCAAAAGGGTAATCCCTGTGATTGAGGGAATAAGAGCAAAGTCTGAAATTCCTCTGTCTGTGGATACCTATAAGCCGGAGGTGGCTGAGAAAGCTATTGAAGCAGGTGTAAACATAGTAAACGATATATCGGGTTTGAGATTTGTTGAAGGACTTGCTGATCTTGTAGCCAGGAAAAAGTGTTATATCATTCTCATGCATATAAGGGGAAAACCTGAAAATATGCAGAAGTATGCAACATACCAGGATGTTATGGGAGAGGTAAAATCCGAATTGCAATGGTCAATTGACAGGGCCAGGAAAGCAGGTATAGAGGATGAAAAAATTATAGTTGACCCTGGTATTGGCTTTGCGAAAAATCCCTATCATAATCTTTTAATTATTAAGAATCTTGCCAGCATAAAAGAGCTGGGATATCCAGTTCTTATAGGGCTTTCCAGGAAATCTTTCCTTGGGCACATCACAGGTCTTGAAGCGGAAGAAAGGCTCATACCCACTGTAGCCGCAAATGCTATATCACTGTACAATGGTGCCGATATTATAAGAGTACACGATGTTAGGGAAGCTGTTCTTACCGTTAAGGTTGTACATTCGATTTGTTCTTGCTCGTGAAAGTGGCAAAATTAACTATTTAGAGTCTTCTCACAAATGGGTTTTATAATAAATATTGGATGGGTCCGAAACTACCTTTTACCATTTATAGATGTAATTATAATCGCGTATGTTATATATAAAGTGTATCTTATGATTTCGGGCACCAGAGCCATACAGGTTGTTAAGGGTCTGGCACTGATAATTTTTGCAGCTTGGCTTGCAAGATTTCTCTATCTTGAGACGGTAAGCTGGCTGCTAAATCAGTTGATAAAGGTTGCTGGAATTGCCCTGATTATACTTTTTCAACCTGAATTGAGGAGGATGTTAACGAGGATTGGGGAAAGCAACCTAATGCGGGTCTTTTTCAGGGGAGGATTCAGTATAATTGGGATCCTCCTTGAAGCCGTTGAGGAATTATCGAATAAAAAAATAGGTTCTCTGATAGTCCTGGAAGGTAATGTTGGTTTGAGAAATTATATTGAAACCGGCATAAGGATTGATGCTTTTGTCAGTAAAGAGCTTCTTTTTTCTATATTTAGTAAGAACTCGCCGCTTCACGATGGTGCTGTGATAATCGAGCAGGACAGGATTGTTGCCGCCAAATGTATCCTTCCCCTTACGGAAAGGCATGAATTACTTGAAGGGTACGGAACCAGGCATCTTGCTGCTCTTGGCATGGCCGAAGAAACTGATGCTCTTGTGATAGTGGTTTCTGAGGAAACGGGTAAAATTTCCGTTGCCCGATACTCTGTAATTGAAACTGGAATATCCATCAAGAAATTGCGGGAAAGGTTGGAACACTTTTATCACAGGGGAAGTGAGAAGAGAAGTTAATAATGAGAAACAATAATGAAAAAGTTACCCATATTCAATAGACTTCTTTATAACTGGCATGTTAAGTTGATATCTCTTTTCATAGCATTTCTCCTATGGATGTATGTTTCAGGTCTCCAGGAGCAGGAAAAGCTTATTACTGTTAAGTTTGAAGTAAGGAATCTTCCCGAAAGATATGTGGTATCAAATAATATACCTGATACAGTTAATGTGGTATTGAAAGGAAGAGAAGAAAATTTCACCCTTCTTGATACATCTATCCTTACCGCCTATGTGGACCTGGAGAAAAAAGTATTTAATGATGCGCGATTTCAGATACAGATCGATAGAAAAAACCTTCCCAGAGGTCTGAAAATTAAAGAGATTAACCCGAGAACGATTCATCTAACACTTGAAAGAGTGGTTAGAAAAAATGTGGAAGTGGTGCCTGTCATTGTTGATAATCCACCTTACGGTTTTGTGTTTTCAAATGTTACGGTGATTCCCGAGAGTGTCTATGTTGAAGGTCCTGCTTCAATTATAGAGAAAATGGATTCAATAAATACAGATGATATTTATGCTGGAAATATAAGGGAGAATACTATAATTGAGACTGGATTAAAGCTTGAGGATAAGAGGGTGAGGGTTGTTGGTGTTAAAAAAGTTCTTGTGAAAATTTCTGTCAAAGAAGAATATGTTGTTAAGAAGTACAGGATCGATATTTTTAGTATTGAGAACTTAAAAGAGGGGTTTGCTGGGGAAGTGGAATCTGGAGAGGTTGAATTACTTCTCAGGGAGCCAAGAAGATATGAGGAGAAGAAAGTTACAGAGTTAGTAAGGCTGTACCTTGACATGAATGGCATTGATTCACCGGGAGAGTATTCTGTCACGATAAATTACGAACTTCTTGATGAAAAAGTTGAGGTGATTAATATTAATCCAGATAATGCAAAAGTGATTGTTCGGGAAGTTCAATAACAATGTCCGGGGGTATTTGTGAAAATTCAATCTGAAAAGGATAGATTAAAGGTATCTTTTTTTCATAAAACCCCGCTTACCTGTCCTGTATGTGGTAATGTTTTTAGAAAGGAAGTAATGATGTCTGGCGGGGGGAGATTAATTGCAAAGGAAATTACAGATGAATTGAGGAGAATTTATGTTCCGAGCAAGAAATTGCTTGAAATAAATAAGGATATAAATCCACTTATTTACTGTGTAATAGTATGTCCTGAGTGCCTTTATGCCACTTTTGAAGAAGATTTTTACGCCATTCCCGAAAGTATCAGAGAGGAGGCATTGAGTCATACTAATAAAAGAAAGAGAAATGTGCAGTTAATTTTCCCAATTCTCGATTTCAGCAAGGAAAGAAACCTGTTTACGGGGACGGCAAGTTATATGCTTGCAATAAGCTGTTATTCCTACATACCTAAGGAAAAGGCACCAACATTCAAGAAAGGATTGTGCAGTTTGAGAGCTGCCTGGTTATTCGACGATCTCAACAGCAGGTATCCGTCTCAGAACTACGATGTTATCAGGGATATGATGTACAGAAAGGCAATGTATTACTATGATAAGTCCCTTGAATATATGCAATCTGGTGAGGAAAGAATAGATCTTGTAAAGAATATGGGGCCGGATCTGGATAAGAACTGGGGTTATCAGGGACTACTTTATCTTTCAACATTACTTTTATACAAATATGGTGATACGGGGGATGTTGGAGATAGGGTTAAAAAATTGAACAGGGCAAGAATAATTATAAGCAGGGTTTTTGGAAATGGGAAATCCAGTAAGGAAAAACCATCCTATATTCTTGAGAAGTCCAAGGAACTATACGACAGGATTCGAAGTGAAATTGAAGGATTGAATGCATCATGAGGAACATAGCTATTGAGTTTTCATACGATGGGACGGGCTATTATGGAGTGCAGTATCAGAGGGAGGTGCCAACAGTCCAAGGTGTTATGGAAGAAGCTCTTGCCCGTATTACAAAAGAGAGGGTCAGATTGAAAATTTCTGGAAGGACTGATACAGGTGTTCATGCTGTCGGGCAGGTGGGATCCTTCATAACGAGAAGCAAGATGAGTCCATGGGAGTTTAAGATAGCTTTGAACTCTGAGTTGCCCCAGGATATAAGGGTAAACCTCGCCTCTGAAATGCCCATGGATTTTCATCCAAGATACAGTGCCATTAAGAGATGGTACAGATACATAATCTATAATTCGAGGACTCAGTCCCCATTTATAAGAAACCATGCTGTGTGGATACCCTTTGAGCTTGACTTGGGGCTTTTAAACAGTTATGCAAGAGAGATTATTGGAACCCATGATTTCAGTGCATTTGCAACAGTTGAAAGAGGAGACCTGCCCCTTAGGACGGTTTATGAGGCGAGATTTATTAGAAAGGGAGATTTTGTTATCTTTGATATAATTGGCAGGAGTTTCCTCAGGAAGATGGTAAGAACGTTAGTGGGTACATTTTTGTATCTTGAAAAACATAAAGTGAGTCCGGTACGTGTGAGAGAGATACTGTTGAGCAGGGATAGAAAGCAGGCGGGGGATTCTGCAAAGCCATATGGTCTGTATCTTTATAAAATTTTTTACCCTGAAAAATACCAGCGAAGGCTAGCTGAATCCACAAAAATTGAGGAGAAAGGATACTGGAGTAGATGATAGCATTTTTTATCGTTCCTCTTCTTATAGTTCTTTTTCTTCTTGTAATAACAGTCCTGAGATTTTTTAATAAAAAACAGTTTGAGAGAGCGATTGAACTAATAAATAAAGGTGATTATGAAGCTGCAATACATGCGTTGAGAGAGATCCAGAAGAAGAGTCCTGAGAATAGAGTTCTCAACTGGTATCTGGGTGTATGTTATGAGAAACTGGGGAAGCTCGACCTGGCATTATCGGAGTATAATAAGGTGGCTTCAGGGCTGAGATTTGATCCTCCCCTGAATGAGGAGACAGTTCACGAACGAATTGCTATTCTGAGTTTTAAACTTGGTAATATTACCAGAGCGTTGAAGGAGTTCCAGATTGTATCCCAGATAAACGAGAAGAATGCTGATAGTTTATATTATCAGGGGCTTATCTACAAAAAGAAAGGTGAGTTAAGAAAGAGTCAGGAGGTCCTGGAAAAGGCCATAGCAATACGTGATGATTTCTACCAGGCAAAGCTTGAGCTGGGTATAGTTAACTATGAGCTAAAGCATTTTGATGCGGCAAGAAGAATTCTTTCGGATGTTATTAAAAAGCAACCTGATAATTTTGATGCACATTATTATTATGCTTTATCCCTTGAGGAAACCAGAATGTATGATCGGGCTATTGAGGAGTTTGGAATTGCGTCACAGGCGGTGAATTTCAGGTTTCAATGCTATGTTCATATAGCGAATATTTATCTTTCTATTGGTAAAAGGGAAGAAGCTCATCAGTATTTTGATAGAGCAATTCAAACGGGTAGAGGAGAACCTCTGGCTATTTTGGATGTTAAATACAGATATGCTAACTCTCTTATAACTACCGGTGAGATAGAAAAAGCGCTGAAGTTATGGAAAGAGATAAAGGAAGTTATGCCGGGTTATCTTGATGTGGATCAAAAGATATCTATATACAGTGAAATAATAAGAAGTGACGCACTGACTAAGTTTATGGTGACGAATAAGATGGATTTTCTGGAATTGGGTAAAAAAATCTCCCGAGCAATAGGTGTTGAAGTTGAAAGAAACACGGTTCTTAAAGATGATTTTCTTGAGTTTGTGGGGGGATATAAGATTGGAAATGATGAAATTCCATGTATTGTTAATATTGTTAAATGGACCAATCCTGTTGGAGATATTCCCGTGAGAGAACTTCTCGAAAGGATGTCTGAAGAGGGGGTTTCAAAGGGTATATTTGTATCACCCTCAAGTTTTACCGAGAAAGCAGAGGAGTTATCCAGGATCAGGCCTATAGATCTCATTTCCCGTAAGGAGCTAGAAGGCATTTTAAAGAGAATTTTCACCTCCAAATAGCCGCAATAATTTTATTCTCAATTTATTAAAAAATAGTTGGCAAATATGGAAAAATATTTTATATTCAAGCGCTATCCATAATATCTTTAAATCAACAGATGGTTTTTGCTTCTAATCACTTACGGAGGGCTGAATATGGATAAAAAATTGCTTGAAGAGATAAAAAAGAAACTGCTTGCCAAAAAGCAGGAGATTATAGAGAACTTTGAGAGGGAGCATAGCTCGGAGATCTCTGAGATTGAGAGCGAAAATGTAATAGGAGATATAGTTGATGAGGCAAACAGTGTATATGAATTACAGATATTTAACAAATTAAGTGAAAAAGAACAAAATGAATTGATCGAAATTGAAGAGGCATTGGCAAGGATTGCGGAAGGTGTTTATGGAAAATGCGTCTCGTGTGGGAATGAGATAGATCCTAAGAGGCTTCTGGCAATTCCTGAAACCAAGAAATGCATAAAATGCAAGCAGTTAGAAGAGAGGAACAAAATAAGGCTTGGTTAGATTGCTTGATAGGGGAAACCTCTGGTAGAAGAGGTATTGAGGGGCATTAAGATCAAGGAATGTTGCAGAGTATAAAATGGATATCATTGAAAAGTACCTATCCCTTCTTGATGATGCAATTGATTTTATCACCACCGGTTTCAAAACCCATAGATCTATCTATACTGATAAACAATCTCAAGAACCCGGTAATATTAGTGTTGAAAATGAGGAGAGGGCTCTGAAAGAGCAATTTCACGAAAGAGACGAAAGTAGTGAAAAATCTTTTATAAAAGAAAAAAAGTCAGATTCCTCGGTACTGCTTGAAGAGATAAACCGGGAAATAATGGAATGTGTTAGGTGTCCGCTTCATAAAAGTAGACTGAATCCTGTCCCGGGTAAAGGAAATCCCGATGCGGATATTGTTTTTATTGGGGAAGGTCCGGGAGAGATGGAAGATCTTAAAGGTGAGCCTTTTGTTGGCAGGGCAGGGCAGCTATTGACGAAGATGTTGAGCGCTATTCAGTTAACAAGAGATGAGGTTTATATTACAAATATTGTGAAATGCAGACCTCCTGGCAACAGGACCCCACAAAGAGAGGAGGTTAACGCATGTTTTCCCTATCTGGAGCGTCAGCTTGAAGTAATTAAACCCCTTATTATATGCTGTCTTGGTGGTCCTGCGATTAAGGCACTTATAAAAACCGATCTTGGAATTACCAAACTCAGGGGGAAAATCCACTACTACAAAGATATCCCGGTTATTCCAACCTACCATCCGGCTGCTGTTTTAAGATTTCCCGACAGGTACAGAAGGGAGGTCTGGAATGATCTGAAGTTGCTAAAGAAGTTTTATATGGAGATTAAGAAGTGAGAATATAGTTTGATGTATGTCAATGTTGTATTTAACAGACCACTTCAACCTCTTACGTATGAGGTTCCTCAAAAGTTTGGAGAAGTAAAACCGGGACAGCGGGTTATTGTACCTCTCAGAGAAAAGGCCTGTCAGGGGATAGTATACTCCATTAAAGAAGACTCAGATAGGAAAGATCTCAAGCAGCTCATAGGTGTGATTGATAGTGAACCCCTGCTTAACAGTGATCTAATTGAACTTGCCGAGTGGATGGCCCGATACTATCTCTGCTCTATCGGTGAAGCCATGTGGACCTTAATCCCCAAGGGAATAAAAAAGAAAGAAACCACCCAGACGATTGTTGTTGAAGACACGATTTCGGAGCAGAGGGATTTCGAGCTGACGGATGAGCAGAAGGAAATACTGAAAATCATGAAAGATTCGCTTGAGAATGGATCAAGGGGAGAGTTTCTTCTCTACGGTGTTACGGGAAGCGGAAAAACGGAGGTTTATCTCAGAATTATTGAAGAGGTGTTAAAAAGGGGCAGGGGAGGTATCCTGCTTGTTCCGGAGATTTCGTTAACACCTCAAACTGTAAGGTATTTCTCTGCTCGAATGGGGGATGAACTTGCCGTTCTTCACTCGAGGTTAACGAAGACGCAAAAACTATCTCAGTGGCAGGAGATCCTGCGAGGAAAAAAGAAGGTTGTGATTGGAGCACGTTCGGCTATCTTTGCTCCTGTGGAGAACATTGGGGTCATAATAATAGATGAGGAACACGAGACGAGTTACAAATCAGATGAAACTCCAAGGTACAATGCCAAAACAATTGCCTATTACAGAGCCCAGAAGCATAATTCCATACTGGTTTTTGGAAGTGCGACGCCTTCAGTTGAAAGTTTTTATATGGCTAAGGCCGGTAAACTTAGACTTCTTACTCTAAGCAAAAGGGTTGGTAATCAGCCCCTTCCATCCACAAAGGTCTCAGACCTCCGGCGTGTGAAAGGAGAGCAGCATATTTCAAAACCTCTTATCCAGGCCATTATGAAAAGGCTTAAATCCGATGAACAGATTATTTTATTTTTAAACAGGCGTGGATACGCTCCATACGTTTACTGTACCAACTGCGGATATGTATTCAGGTGCAGAAATTGCGACATTTCAATGACACTGCACAGGAAGGAAAAAAGAATAGTTTGCCATTACTGTGGATACTGGGAGGGGCTTCCTGATGTTTGTCCTAATTGTTCTGATGAGAGAATTGAGCTGATGGGTTTTGGAACTGAAAAGATTGAGAAGTCTCTGAAAGAGTTATTTCCAGGGGCTATTATAAAGAGGATGGATACAGATACTGTGAAGAGAAGAACGGCTATTTATGAGATTTTGAGTGATTTTGGTAAGCAGAGGATAGATATTCTGGTGGGAACCCAGATAGTGAGTAAGGGGCTCCATTTTCCAAATGTTACTCTGGTTGGGGTTCTGAATGCTGATATCTCTTTGAATTTTCCAGATTTCAGAGCAGCTGAAAGAACATTTAATCTTATAACTCAGGTGTCAGGTAGGGCTGGAAGGGGTGAAAAGAAGGGAGATGTGATAATACAGACATATAACCCCTCACATTATGCAATTCAGTGTGCCAAGTCCCAGGATTACGAGGATTTTTTTGTGAGGGAGATAAGGAACCGTCAGAATCTTCGCTACCCACCGTTTTGCAGAATAGTAAGGCTTGTGGTTCGGGGAAAGGATAGGGAGAGAGTTTTCAATTATGCCTACGAAATTGGAGATTTTATAAAGTCAAGGGTTGAGGGTCAGAAGAATATTTCTGTACTTGGCCCCGTTTCATGTCCCATCTCCAGGATAAAGAAAAATTACAGGGTTCATATTATTATAAAAACAGATAGAATATCTCCAGTAAGAAATGTGTTGGCCTTACTTTTGAATGATGAACCGAAAAAATACGGGGTTTATCTTGAGATAGATTTTGATCCTCTTTCTATGCTTTGAGGATACCGTCTGTGTGCTCAACCCCTGTAGAATGTTAATTTAGGGTGATTTTGGTATTGTTTAAGGGATTTTAATTTGTTATATTTCAAGCATGAAAGAAATCGTAGTATATCCCCATCCAATATTGAGAAAAAAGGCCGAAGAAGTACCGTTAATCGATGGAGAGGTACGGGACATAATATCTGAAATGTTTGAGACAATGAAGGAGGGAGATGGAATAGGGCTGGCCGCTCCTCAAATTGGTATTTCCAGGCGCATTATAGTTGTTTCTGTAGATGAGAAGGGATTTCATAAATTCGCCCTTGTCAATCCCAGAATAGTCTTTTTCTCAAAAGAAAAGTCCATAATGGAGGAAGGCTGTCTCAGCATACCCGGGATAAGGGCTGAGGTTGAAAGGCCCCAGAGCATAGTGGTTGAGGGTTTTACAAGATCGGGAAGAGCGGTCAGGGTTGAAGCAAGCGGCTTACTTGCAAGGGTTTTTCAACATGAGATTGATCACCTTGATGGGGTCCTTTTCATAGATAAGGTGGTCAAAGCTGAGAGGAACCGGGTAGAAAAAGAACTGAAAGAATTGTTTTCCGACAGTACAGTATCGGGATAATGAAGTATCTATTAATAATAAGGTGTTCCCTGTAACCCTGATAAATTTAACATTTCTCCTCTATTATCTAATATCTAAGGAATTAATTTATAAAAAACTACTGTGGAAAGTTTATTTACTCAGAAAACTAATTAAACTTGTGCTTCTTTATCAATTTCTATCTGGACCTAAATATTTTTATCCTGTGAGATGCCAGCCGAGTTGCTTAATTTGTAAATAGTTTGTAGTTGAGTTTTAATGGTGATTAAAAACTGAAAATTTCTAGAAAAGTTATTTTTTTTGAGGTTTATAATGGCACAAACTCGCGTATGTTTTTTTGGCACACCAGAGCTATCCGCCAGGTGCCTTGATGCACTTATTAAAAACTTTGATGTCAAGCTGGTTGTAACTGGAAAGGACAAACCATTTGGTAGAGGTAGAAAACTCCAGCCCTCTCCTGTGAAAAAACTGGCACTTGAAAAAAATATCCCTGTGATACATCCGGAAAGATTTGACAATGGCTTTCAAAAAATGATAGATGATGAGGGGATAGATCTAATTGTTGTTGTTGCATACGGTAGAATACTGCCCGGTTCAGTAATTTTTAAACCAAGATACGGGAGCATTAATTTTCATGCGTCCCTTCTTCCTAAATACAGAGGTCCCTCACCGATCCAGTCGGTTTTTCTGGACGGGGAAAAGAAAACGGGAATTACAATCCAGCGTATGGCTGAAGAGATGGATAGTGGAGATATTTTAAAAACTCTCGAAATAAAAATCCCGGATAAATGGAATGCAGAGGATCTTTTAAACCATATTACTGAGATTGGACCTGATTTTCTTGTACAAACTATTGAAGAGTATCTTGATGGAAAGCTCCATCCAGTCAGACAGAATGATCGGGAAGCCACTTATTGCAGAATTATAAAAAAGGAAGATGGTATCATAAACTGGAATGAGGATGCTGAAACAATAGTGAGAAAGATTAAGGCTTTCAGTATCTGGCCTGTTGCAAGAACACTTCTGGACGGTAAAAAACTTCTGATATATAGAGCGGAAAAAATTGAAAACCAGGATAGTAGTGACGTCCCGGGGGAGGTTATCATTGCCAATCAGAAGGATGGAATTATTGTAAAATGTGGGAAGAACCTTATTTCTATTCTTGAACTTCAGCTGGAGAACAAGAAAAGGATGGATTATAAGAGCTTTATTAACGGATACAGAAATCTTCTGGGTAAGGTATTTGAAAAACCGTTGTGAAACATACCCTTTATTTCCTTGTAAAACTATTAATTTTTTAGTATAAATATACAAGACTTTTCATATTCAAAAGGAAATTTATACAGGTGGCGGTTTTTCGGAACATAAATAAATATCTGAAGATCTTTAAAGACTACGTTGAAAAAAACACAAAAATTATAATAAGAAATGTAGTATTAATATTTTTCCTCGCAGTATCCACACTTGTGATAGTTGGTTTTGGTGTTTTCTGGATAACCAGAAAAGGCCCACCTGAGGTTGTGGTTCCAAATATATCAGGTAAAAACCTCATGGAAGCTCTTCTCGTATTGCAGAAAAAAGGATTGGGTGTAACGATAGATCCAAGATATTTTACCGACTTTCCCGAGTATACAATTGTTGACCAGGAACCAAAACCGGGAAGCATAGTGAGGCAGGGTAGGAAGGTAAAACTTATAGTTAGCAAAGGCCCGATTATTTCGATAGTTGAGGATTACACCGGTAAAACGGTTAATTATGTGAGATCCAGGCTGCAGGAGATCTTTTCATTTCAGGGAAAATCCATTCAGATAGGAAAGATAACCTACGTTACATCTGATCTTCCCGAGGGTACAATTGTTGCCCAGTATCCACCACCAAACACCCCGATAGGTAGTGTGGATAAAATTGACCTTGTTGTTAGTAAGGGTAAAGAGCTTCAGGCGTTTTATCTTGAGAATTATACTGGACGTTTTGTAGATGAGGTTATGGAGATACTGGCTTTGAGAGGAGTAATTGTGAACGTGATAACCGAGGAGGTTATGAATCCTGATATGAACGGGAGGATACTCTCCCAGGAACCAGAGCCGGGTACTGTAGTTAAAAGAAACGATACTGTAACTTTCCATGTGGGATATCTTCCTTCAGAGAAGGAAAAAGAAAAGCTATATGCAAGGGTATTAAATTTCGATATTCCAGCTGATAGGGAAAAGGTAAATGTAAAAATTGCTGTTAAGGATAGGATCGGGGAGCGTGAGATTTATAATGCAGAAAATAAGGGAGGGGAGAGTATCTCTGTACCATTCAAGAGTTATACAAATACCAGGGTATTTATATATCTGGATGATGAGCTATACGAGATTAGAGATATAAAGTAATTAATCATCGTTCACTTCCCCAGAAGCCTCATTGCTTTATCTGCCGTTTTTATGCACATTTCGAGGAATAGTTTTAGATTCATCTGCATTGTTTCATATTTTTTGTAAAATCTGAGGAAAACGGGAGTTATGGTTCTTAAAAAGTCGTAGTTATTCAGGAAAATATCCAATACTTCACTATCTAGGTTGTTTTTATTAAGCCATTCATTTGCGTTAGAAAGTGACCTTTTCAGGTCTGTTAGAATTTCTGCCGGATTCTCATATATAACATTATTCTCTATTTTACCTGCAGGTGCATTGAATCTTTTACCTTCAATTTTGGCAGGGTCAATGGCCTCCAGTCCTGGTATCGATGTGGAATTATTTGTAGATATATATACTTTCCCCCCATAGTATCTGTTTCTTTTTATAATCCATTCCCGGTATCTGTCCAGGACAACATCAGAAACCACAGGATGATTTTTTTTGTTCTTCACCACAAGCAGTTTCCTTTTTGAGAGGTTACCTGTATGGTAATTAATAATGGTGGATGTTCTATTCGAGTCTACAATACTCTTTCGATGATATGGAGATGAGACTACATGGGTTAAATAGTCCGGGTAACTGAGATCAATTCCACAGATAACAATTGGGGAAAAACCTCCGTACAGAGCGAACTCGGTACATGTGGTGATTACAGAACCTCCGCATGCAAGACCGTCAATTCTGTCTGTATATCTTGCGATAAATCGGTAGAGGGGGCTTACCTCGTAACTGCTGGCTTCACCCGATGTATCCCATGAGGAGACGTTCATGCTTTTAATCAAAGAGATTTTTTCTATACCAAGCTTGAGCACACCTGGATAACAGCTGAGGTCAGCTATTAAAAGTGGCTTTTTATTATTGACCCGTGTATTAATGCTCCTTTCTGTTCCCACTGAACCGAGATTCTGGAAATCCATTATACTGTGGTACTGAGCATCGAGTGTTACCACGAAATGAGGTACTATCTTGGAGCAGATAAGAGTCCTCAGGGCTGTGTCTGTTGCAATAATACAGTATTTTTTTGAGAGGTTCATTATATTTTCAATGTCTCTTTTCAGGGATGGCCCGGCTCCAACCACAATAGCCGGAACATTGTGGAACCTATCTTTAAAAACCCTGAGCGGAATTGCCTTTGACAGATGTGGAGTATTTAAAATTATGTTTTTGAACCATAGTGGCTCGAAAAAATACCTTGTGAATAAATCTGTTAATACTGCCCCAAGCAACGATTTGAAGTTATTCTCTATTGCCTGATAATATTCGGTATCCCTTTCATATAGAACGGGGTGTTTTACTATTCTGTATCCCCTGAAGTAAACTGGAGAGATTGATTCAAAAAGACTTGTTACTTCTCCTATGTTTTCTCCTATCATAAGTGTTATTGAGGGTTTGATGAGAAACTCTATATCCTTTGTATTGATCAGGTGAAAAAACGTTTCAGGATTTTTTTCTACCAAGATTATTTTTGCTTTGAGGGCGTTCTCTCCATAAAGTTCGAGGAATTTCTCAATATGGCGGGCCATTCCTATGCCTAAAAATAGGAATATTATTCCTTCCTCTACCCTGAGGTTTTTGAGTTCTCTGGAGATATATTTTTCAACCTCAATTCTGTCAATTGCTTGAACTTCAGTGTAGATGCTGTCATGCCGTGAGGGTTTTTTAAGCTTTGTTTCATGTTTGTGTTTTAGATTTTCAAGCTTTTTAACAACAGAGGGAAATTTCTCATTTAGCAGGGAGATATTCTTTTCAAAGAGATGGTTCATAAATATAAACAACCATTTTTTATTGTGCTTTCTCAGGGGTTCTCTTGTAGAAAAACTTGTTAAAGTTATCGACTATTTTTGAATTGTTTCTTGTATGAACATACCAGTCATTAAAGAGGTTGTTTTGTTTTAGATTTGTATAGATTCTGGTTACATAATCCTTGGCCTTTTCGTACTGTTCGGGATCAAACTTCTTTTCTTCAATGACCTTGAAGATGATCTCTCCATTTGTAACTTTGACAGGCCCTCCTATATGATTAATTTTTGTGGAAAAAATAAGCTCAACAAGATTCTGGTTACCCATTAGCTCGAATAGAGGGGCATTCTGTTCTTCGTTAAGGATGTATTGCCCGCTCAGGGTAATAAAATCTGTTCTTATCGGTTTTAATTTGTAGACCTCTGCGATTTCTTCAAACTTTTCTGGGGCCCTGCTAACAGCCTCCAGTATATTTTTTGATTTTTCGGCCACATTTTTTTCAACTTCTTCCCTGTAGGTATTTACATATTCTCGTTTAACTCTTGGCAATGCCTCTTCATAGGGCTTGATTTTTACATTATCAAGTGCTTTGATGATATGGAAACCGAATGGTGTTTCGACAATCTCGCTTATCTCACCTTTTTTTAGTTTAAATGCGGCTTCTGAAAACTCTGGAACCATATCATTCCTGTAAAACCATCCAAGATCACCGCCCTTTTCGGCTGTGGTGTCTTCAGATTCTTTTTTGGCTATTTCTTCAAACTTACCTGGATTTTTCCTCAGCTCCTGCAGGATCTTTTCAGCTTTTTCCCTGTCTTTCTTAATCAGAATATGTGCCACATGAGCCTGTTCGAATAATCTTGGGTTTTCATTGTAAAACTTTTTCAATTTTTCTTCTGGGATATCATCATATTTCAGATATATATACTCAATCTTTTTACCGTAATCTACAAGCTGATAAAAACTCTTTGTCTCGATCTCTGATGTTGATACAATGTTAAAATGTTCATCCATAAAAAGCTCTATGATAAGCTGTTCTTTTTCTGCCTTGTATATCTGCTTTCTATCGGCTTCAGGGGTATTGGCGAATCTTTCTTCATCGAAGTCTTTTTCAGGAGTTGCGTAGTAACCCTTTTCTATTATTCTGGCCAGTACAGTCTCTTTAGCGACTCTCAGTCCTTCTTTTTTTGCGTACTGAAGTATAAGGGTCCTCTGTATTGCAGCATCCAGTGCTCTTCTGAGTAATTGAAGATTTTGCTCCTCTGTTATCTCTTTTTCAGGATTTTTTTGCCTTTCCTCTTCGTAGAACCTTCTGTAAAGATTGGCGAACAGAGAGTCACTGCCGAGCGGGATTGGTTCACCATTTACAACCGCAATATAGTTTGGTTTTCCCCTCTTGGCAGCATAGTTGTAGGCGAAACTTCCAACAAATGCAACAGCCACAAATCCGATTACTATGGAAACTATAAGCTTTTTAAATTCGGGTTTCTTCTTTGTCTTTTTTACTGGCATTAAATGATCCTGTAAGGCATTTTATTAATGTTAATAGAGCTACTTTAAGCTAATACCTATTTATTTTCTATGTCAAACAAAAAGTATTGATTCAAAATTGATGTTGCTTTTTTTCAATTTTAGTGGTATGTAAAGATGTTCGAAAAATGAAAGATGTTTTAAAAAAATGAAAAGGAGAATAAACAATGAGTAATAATATAGCAATAGTTGGAGTACAATGGGGTGATGAGGGAAAGGGCAAGATAGTACATCATCTGTCGGATTGGGCAGATGTTGTATGCAGATATCAGGGTGGAAATAATGCAGGGCATACCGTCGTTGTTGGGGGCAATAAGTATGTGTTTCATCTGATACCATCCGGGATACTCAAAGAAGGGAAAATATGCATAATTGGTAATGGAGTTGTTGTTAATCCCAATGCGTTTAAAGAAGAAGTGGATTATGTAAATAGCCTTGGGATTAATCCAGAAGGAAGGCTTTTTGTTTCTCACAGGGCTCATATAATTATGCCGTATCACATCGAGTATGATAATGCGTACGAGGAGTCCATGGGAATTGGTACTACAAAAAGAGGAATTGGACCTGCCTATGCATTTAAGTTCTTTCGGTTTGGCATAAGGGTTTGTGAACTGTATGAACATGATTACCTTGAGGATTTTCTCGAAAAGGTGCTCGAAGAGGTTAACTCTACTTTGAAGGATAGGTTTGGAAGAAAAGGGTTTGAGAAAAAGGAGATTTTGAACACAATTGATGTTTATAAAAGGATCCTCGATCCATATGTTAGGGATACAGCCACATTTCTCCATCAGCTAACCGGGGAGAATAAAAAAATTCTATATGAAGGAGCACAGGGAATTCTTCTTGATGTGGATTTTGGTACCTATCCATATGTAACATCCTCAAACCCTTCACCTGGTGGAATCTTCACCGGGCTCGGTGTAGGTTTAAAGGATGTTGGCAAGGTTATTGGAGTTTCAAAGGCATATACCACAAGGGTTGGTGGCGGTCCGTTCCCAACAGAATTGAAAGATGAGGTTGGAGAGTTGATGAGACAGAGGGGTGGAGAATACGGCGCATCAACGGGAAGACCAAGAAGATGCGGCTGGTTTGATGCGGTATCCGTCAGGTACAGCTGTATGATAGGAGGAATAGATACTATAGCAATGACAAAGTTCGATATACTAGATGGTTTTGAAAAAGTAAAGATTTGTACGGGTTATATAATAGATGGCGAGAAAACATCGAGTTTTCCGCCCTGTGCAGTGAAACTCTCAAGGGCTGTGCCTGATTATATCGAAATGGATGGTTGGGAGAAAACCAGTGGGATCAGGAAGTTTCAGGATTTACCTACAAATGCGATCAGATACATTGAATTCCTTGAGGATTATCTGAAAACACCCATTGGAATTATTTCTACGGGTAAAGAGGAAAAAGATACTATTATCAGGGAAGATCTATTTTGATTTTAATTTTAATAGTTGTTAGAGCGGACTTCGGGTTTTCATAACGATGTATAATTATTGATGCAGTATGAAAAATCAAACAGTAGATGTTTTAATTGTTCAAAGTACGCTGGCGCTGCAATACTTTTAATTCAATTTTACATCAGGTTTTCTATTCTTCAAAAAACTTGACATTCGTTCTTTCATCTGCTTATGGGCCTGGTGTTAATTGAAAGATTATTCATTAATTAAGAGCGTTAAAGTATTGGAGTCCAACTCGAATTTTTGTAGAAATTTATAATTGTTGGTTTAAAATGAACGATAGAAGATAAAAATATATCAGGAGGTAATAGAGATGAGTGGTGAATTGAATGTTGTAAAAAGAGCACTCGAAGCCGGAAATGGTATTTTGAGGCTTTTTCCAACCTGGGTTCCCAGGGTTTTCTGTATACCGGGTAAGAGGCTTAAACTGCATCCCGATGATTACTACTCTTTTGGTGCTCATAGGGGTGGAATTGATGAAAGATGGTTTGCATCCACTACAAAAGCGGATAATGGTCCTGAAACTCTTGAGGATGAGGGTTTGAGTTATATCTATTTTAAGGATGGGAGTAAGGAGCATAAGGTTTTACTCGTTGATGCAATAGATGGAATGGGAGATGAGATCCTTGGTGCCGATGTAATGAAAAAGCATGGTGGCTGGGTGATGTTTGCGAAGTTCTTCGATAATATGGAACCATTGCCCCATCATCTCCATCAGGACGATGAAAAGGCTGCTAAAGTTGGCCGAAAGGGCAAACCTGAGGGGTACTACTTTCCCAAGCAGCTCAACCCACATGGAGGCTGGTTTCCGTATACATTTTTTGGTCTTAATCCTGGTACAACGAGGGATGATATTATAAAATGCCTGAAGGACTGGGATAAGGGTGATAACGGAATACTTTATCTTTCACATGCCTATAAACTCAAGCTTGGTACAGGATGGAATGTTCCGCCTGGCATTCTACATGCACCGGGCTCCCTTCTTACCTATGAACCTCAGAGAGCATCCGATGTATTTGCTATGTTTCAGTCACTTGTTTGGGAGCAGCCCATATCCTGGGATCTTCTGGTACGGGATGTTCCCGAGGAGCATAAAAATGACCTTGATTATATTGTGGATTTGATAGATTGGGATGCTAATCTTGATCCTGAGTTTTTTAAAAACAGGTTTCTTGAACCGAAGCCTGTGAGGCCCCTTGATGAAATGAAGGCAGAGGGATATGAGGAATACTGGGTTGTGTACAATTCTGAGTATTTTGCCGCAAAGGAGCTCACTGTTTATCCTGGCAGGAGTGTAACTATCAGAGAGAATGGAGCCTATGGAATTATTGTTATACAGGGTCATGGTACATTTGGAAATCTTCACATTGAGTCTCCCGCTATTATCAGGTTTGGTCAGATGACCGAAGATGAACTCTTCGTTTCTGTCAAAGCAGCACGGGAGGGTATTACAATAACGAATGAAAGTGATTCAGAGAATCTTGTAATGCTTAAACATTTTGGTCCAGAGGCATAGAGTGGCTTGCCTTAAATTATTTCAGTGGAGGAGAAAATGGCCGGAGGGTATATCATTGGAATGGATTATGGCACCGATTCAGTAAGAACGGTAATAGTCGATGGAGAAACGGGTGAGGAAATAAGCTCGCATGTAAGTAAATATAAGATGTGGGGAGAAGGCAGGTACTGTGATCCTTCAAAAAACCAGTTCAGGCAGCACCCCAGAGATTATATAGATGGGCTTGTCGAATCGGTTAATGCATGCATAGAAAAGGCTGGTGGAAAGGTAGCCGAAAAAATAGTTGGAATCGGAATTGATACGACCGGATCCACCCCGGCTCCCGTTGATGAAAAAGGAACGGTTCTTGCCTTCAAAGATGATTTCTCGGATGATCCTGATGCAATGTTTATTCTCTGGAAGGATCATACTGCAGTTGAAGAGGCAGAGGATATAAACAGGGTTGCCAAGTCCTGGGGTGGCGTGGATGTTACAAAGTACGTTGGTGGGGTTTATTCTTCCGAATGGTTCTGGTCAAAGATACTTCACGTGTACAGGTATAATGAAAAGGTTCGGAAGGCAGCTTTTTCCTGGGTTGAGCATGCTGATTGGCTGCCGGCACTTTTAACCGGAAATCTCGATCCACTCAGGATGAAGCGGTCGAGATGTGCAGCAGGTCATAAGGCAATGTGGCATAAGGAATGGGGTGGACTTCCTCAGGAGGAGTTTCTTGTGAAGGTTGATCCGCTTCTTGGAGGTCTCCGGGACAGATTGTACACCGAAACCCATACCTCTGACCAGTGTGCAGGTTATCTGACTGAAGAGTGGGCTTCAAAACTTGGTCTCAGGGCGGGGATTCCCGTTGCAGTTGGTGCTTTTGATGCCCATATGGGCGCTGTGGGCTCTGAAATAAAAGAAAAGACTTTTGTCATGATACTCGGTACTTCGGCATGCGATATGGCTGTAGCACCTTACGAGGTTGTAGGCGATAAACTGATAGAGGGGATATGCGGCCAGGTGGATGGTTCAATAATCCCGGGAATGGTTGGGCTGGAGGCGGGACAGTCCAGTTTTGGTGATGTTTACGCATGGTTCAGAGATGTTCTGGCCTGGTCTATTAGTAATTTTTCCAGAAAAATCACAAATCCAGATGAAATAATTGAAAGTATAGTTCCTCTCCTGTCCGAGCGGGCTTCAAGAATTAAAGGGGTTGCTCAGTGGCCGGTAGCCATCGATTGGCTGAATGGTAGAAGAACACCGTATGCAGACCAGAGAATGAAAGGTGCAATAGCAGGCCTTACACTTGGATCAGATGCGCCTGCAATATTCAAGGCACTCGTTGAATCAACAGCCTTTGGAGCTAAAGCGATTATTGAACGATTTCAGGAAGAAAATGTGGAGATAGAAGATGTTGTTGCATCCGGCGGGATACCAAAAAAGTCACCTTTTGTAATGCAGGTGCTCTGTGATGTACTTGAAATGCCTGTGAGGGTGGCAAATGCCGATCAGGCCGGGGCTCTTGGTGCCAGCATGTTTGGAGCAGTTGTTGCTGGCCTGTATAAAGACGTTTCTCAGGCACAGAAGCATATGGGGCAGGGGTTTGCTGAAGTTTACAGGCCCAGGAAGGAGTATTCAGAGAGATACAGGGAGATCTATTCAAAGTATCTTAAATTAGGTAGTTTTCTGGAAAGGTTATACAGGGAGGTTAATTCTGATGATTAAAAAACAGCTTAGAGAGTTGAAAGAGATTGTATACATGGCGAATATGGAACTTTACGACAGGGGACTTGTAATTCATACCTTTGGGAATGTATCGGGAATAGATAGAGATCAGGGGATTATTGCTATAAAGCCAAGCGGAGTCGACTACAGCGAGCTTAGTCCAGAAAATATTGTTCTTGTGACTCTTGATGGTGAAATAGTAGAAAGTGAGCTTAATCCTTCAACAGATACACCAACCCATATCGAGCTCTATCGAGCATTTCCTGAGATAGGTGGTGTGGTTCACACCCATTCTAGATATGCGACATCCTGGGCCCAGGCAAATAAAACAGTACCATGTTTTGGAACAACCCATGCCGATTATTTTTTTGGTGAAATTCCCTGTACTCGTTTACTGACCGAAGAGGAGGTCAGGGAAAATTACGAGGCCAATACGGGAAAATTGATTGCGGAGACATTCCGGGAAAACTCTATTGATTACGGTAAAATGAGGGCAGTGCTGGTTGGTGGGCATGGTCCGTTTACCTGGGGAAAAGATCCAGAAGAAGCTGTTTTTCTCAGCAGTATGCTGGAGGAGGTTTCATACACTGCCTATATGAGTCTGCTTATAAATCCAGAACTCCAGCCGATACCCCGGTTTTTGCTTGAAAAGCATTACCTTCGAAAACATGGTGTTCATGCATACTATGGTCAGAGGAGAAAAAGACGCCATAAACAGAATCCCAACTGATTTGTTTTAAGTTCTTTTCATCAGAATCGTATAAATTGAGAGAGAAACAACTATAATCAGACCGTAGATCAACTGGGTCCAGAAACCTGTGAGACCAATTGCTATAATTCCCGCCTCAAGTGAACCAATGATAAGGGCCCCTATAAAACTTCCGAAGATGGTACCCATTCCGCCAAATACAGAGGTTCCTCCAACAAATACAGCGGCAAGTGTTCTGAGGAGTTGCCCCTCGCCCAGTGTGGGCCAGAAATATGTAACCTCAAGGCTCGAGAGTATTCCAGCAAATGCAGAAACAACACCCATTATGACAAATACGAGCACCCTTACCCTGTTTACCCTGATACCCATCATCTGGGCACTTTCTCTGTTGTCTCCGACAAATAGGAGGTGGTTTCCGAATTTGTGACGTTTGAGGATTATTCCAAATATTACTGCAAAAACCACCATCCAGACGGCCTGCATTGGTACAAGACCTTTTATCCTTCCTACAAAAAGTGTAAAGAGGAAGGTATCTTTGACCGGCACGAGTGTGATTCCAAGCCCCTGTCCCAGGACATTTACCAGTCCCCTGAAAAAGAACTGTGTTCCAATTGTTGCAACGAGAGATGGGATGCCCACCTTAACAACCAGAAACCCATTGAATGAACCGGCAACTATACCCGTTACAAGGCAGCATACTGTGGCAAGCCATATGTTTGTGGTTTTCTCCACGACCTTTGAAAATACCCAGGCTGATAATCCAAGTATTGAGGGAAAGGATAGATCAATTTCCCCGGCGATGACAATGTAGGTCATTGCAATTGCCATTATTCCTGAAAATGGAATTGTTGACATGAATGAGTAATAGATATCGAACCTTGTAAATGTTTCGATGTTTCCAATAAAAAAAACAGCAAAAATCAATACAAATACTGCTGCAATACTTATCTGCAGTCGCCTTTCATGAACAGTTGATGTACGTACCATGGTACTCTCCACATATTTAATGTCAGTAATGGTAACGGGTTGAGATTTTTATCACTCAATAGTGTGGAATTAGTGTGCTCCTTATGATTTTTATTCAAACTTTCCCGTTCTTGCAAGATGAACCATTTTTTCTATAAGTTCGTCCTGTGTAACATCTTTTTTTAGGATGTTGCCTGCCACTCTTCCTCTATCGAGTATGACAAACCTATCTGCAACAGGATAAACATAATAGATGTTGTGACTGATGAAGATTGCTGATTTACCTCTCTTTTTTATATTCTCAACAAACTCCAGTACCTTCCTCGTTTCCGATAAAGATAATCCCATGGTTGGCTCATCCAGGATGATGAGATCGGCATCAAAATAAAGTGCTCTTCCAATTGCAATTCCCTGTTTTTCACCACCCGAGAGAGATTTGACGATAGAATCAGTTGTAATTGCTTTGGATGTAAATCCCATATGTTCACGGAGTATTTTTTCTGTCTCTTTCTTAAGCTCTTCGATCTTCATGAAGCCCAGCTTATTTCTTATTTCCCTTCCCATAAAGACATTTCGCCACAGAGTTTGCTGTTCTCCGAGGGCTCTTTCCTGGTATACAGTCTCGATCCCGAGCTCTCTTGATTTTTCTACAGAGTGGATTGTTATTTTCTGACCTTTAAAATAGATCTCACCGCTATCGGGTCTGTGAACTCCGGTCAATATTTTTATAAGGGTACTTTTACCGGCTCCGTTATCACCTACAAGACCAACTATCTCATTGTAATTAACCTCAAAGTTTACATTTTTTAGTACTTCCACCTCTCCAAATGATTTGCATATATTTACCATTTTTACAAGGGGTGTGTTCTCATGCATTGAATTTTCCTTACTATTTCTAGGATATGAACTTGATTATATTTGACAGCCCCGACTGTATTTTAAGTCGGGGCTGTTATATGGTTCAATATAATTATCTTATCCCCTGTTTTGCAAGTGGTGCAACGAAATCAATATTTGTTTTGTCAATTAGTGCCGCACCTGTATCAATGTGAAGTCCAGAAAAACCGTACTTTACTGTCAGACATGCCTGAAGAATTGGAAGATATCCCTGGAGGTAAGGCTGCTGATCCAGTACAACACCAACATATCCTTTTTTGATTGCATCGACCGTAGCAGCACTCAGGTCAAATCCGGCTATGTATATATCGCCCGGTCTTTTTCTTGCCGCTCTCATGTATGTTTCGGCTGTTGCAGTAAGTGCACCATGATCTGTGATAATTAGCTTAACGTCCGGGTGTGATGAGACATAGCCGGTGAAAACGGGTGTACCAAGAGATGCGTCTTTGTTGATGGCATCTGAGATCTCGATGTAGTCGACAATTATCCCCATCTCCTTGAGGGCATCAATACAACCTTTTGATCTCAGACCCCTTGTTTCCTGGGCAAGTAAACCCCAGACCATGGCTCTATCGCCTCGTTTAAGTCCTGCGCGCTGTGCAGCTCCCTTTGCAAGCATTACTCCAGAGGGATAGAGTTCCTGTCCAACATACCCGAATCCCCTTGCTTTGTACTTTGCTTCGATTGGAGGCAGACTTGTATTCTGGCTTGTTACTACTATTCCCCTTGCAAATGCCTCATCTACGAGCGGTGCAAAAGCTGAAGGACCTGGATGCCCCATAATACAGATGGCATCGGGCCTTCTCGCAATAGCATCTTTAAACTGGGCAATCATTCTATCGGGATTCCATCCAGACCAGACATAATCCACTTTTGGCCCCAGATCTTTTTCCGCAGCTCTTGCTCCTCTATAAACCACTGAGGCAAACGGACCACCAGGATCTCCACCGCAGAAAAATGTTATTCTGATTCCAGCAAAATGCTTCTGCTCACCGTACCCAAGTATTGCGGCACCGAGGATAAAGCTGAGGGCGAGAATTACGATTAGAACCTTTTTAACCATGATAACACCTCCTGAAAAATATTTTAAATTTCCTGTTGTATATCACAGGAAAAAAACACCCCTTTTATTAGATTTGTTTTTGTAGATTTATTTTTGTTTTAAATTAAGATTGTTTACCCGGCTGATGCGAATATTAAAATAATTCCTGCTAATACCTAAAATTACACCATACTTTTTTTCTCAGGTCAAGATTTTTTTCATTTTTGAAAAAATTGATAGGATTGGCCTGTCAGGATTGAAGTTCAATTCTTTTTATCGTGTACTCTTTAATCTCGGGCGAAAAATCAATTATATAGAAGAATATTTTTTTCTCACCTGTAGAGTGTAAAGTTTGGGTAACAGGTATTATTGTTCTATAATTATTTATATCCTCAAGCATTCTATTTATCGGGAGGAATGTACTGTATTTTATTTTACATTCTTCAAATCCGGAGACTATTATTCCCATAAATGGATTTGCCGTATATGCATTTTCCGGTTCTTCAGAATAGATGAAAAGATAGGGTTTGTTGTGCTTTACAGTGACACCCCACATGGAAAGAAACTCTCCATCGTTGTACGTGGGAAAACCGGTATTTTGAATGCGGGTTATACCTCCATTTTTGACCTTTAAAAGGACCAAGCCGCCTCCAAGGTTTCTTCCTCCTATTTCTGCAATTATTTCTGATGTTTTATCGTTGTCTACATCTATCGTTATGATTTTTTTGATCGGTAGTGGTGATGGGTATTTGATTGGCCTATCGGTTATAATTCGGCCATTTTTAATAAGAAATGGAGTTAGTGACAGAAAATATGTAATTGTTCCATCGTTATCCCTTCTTCTATTCCTGTTAGCTGAAAGGTAGTACAGTTTTTCTTCGTCATACTTTCCTATTGCAATTTTTTCAGAATTTATTCTTTTGAGCAATTTGAAATTATTATTTTCATGGTTATATAAGAAGATGAAGGATGAGACCTTATTTTTTACTGTGATGAGTGGGGGAACATTGTTAAAGTTATATATACTGGTTGATTCTATACCATTCAGTCTCAGAGAAATGTTGTAAACTTCTTTTATTTTGTTATTTTTATTACTGTCATTTGCATCATCACCAGCTTCAAATCCAGTAAAAATTGTTTCTCTTTTTGTTTCTTTCAAAAATATAATTTCTCCTATTCCATTGTTATTCAGGTCACCTGTTGTGATATTTCTTGCTGTTATCTTAATTTTCCCCATATTTCGATAGGGAATTTTTTCTCTGGTTAAAGGTGGGATCAGGGTCAGTTTGATACCGGGTGTTTTTTTAGCCTTATCTGTTGGTATTTTTTCTAATTTTTTTAAAAAGGCTCCATATATCCAACCTGTAATTTCCTTTCCTTCAAGTTTAACTTTATACCAATAAGCCTCCATTGATTCTATTTTCATTTTTTCTTTACTTTTCTCAATGACTGTGACCTTTGTGCCTCTGTTAACTTTGGTAAGTATCCGGTGTTGGAGAGTTGGACCGGTTCTTACCCTTACATAATCCCCGGTTACCTCAGCGGTGTCACCTGGAGAGAGTGGTACATTTTTGTTTTCAGCTGCCCGTGGTTGTAATGTTGGTGGTAAAATCACAATTAAAATAAAAATCATAATTCTCAGTAGCAATGTGGTACGAATTTCCATTTAATGTTTAACCTTGCATTAGTATTGAGAATCTATTATTTTTATCGTTAGTTTGATTTAAAAGTAAAGTCCAATTGAAGGTTGAGGGGTATTTTAAAGCTTATATCAAAGATCTATCCAAGTGGCAAACTTGTTTGTAAGATAAAAGTGGATAAAAAATTGTAGGTATGAAGACCTGTATGATGGAGGGATGGATAATGAAGAATCAGGAAATCAAAAACGAGAAGGCTAAGGGTCAAAATCAGGATGTTTTAGAAAAGATCTCCGGAGATAAAGTGGTAATAGATAAAGAGTACTGTAAAGGATGTGCTCTATGCGTTGCCTATTGCCCCCATGGTGTTCTTGAGATGTCTGAGGATATTAACTCGTCGGGATATCATTACAGTGTTTTCAAGAATAAGGAAAAGTGTACAAGCTGTACTTACTGTGCTATTGTTTGCCCTGATGCCTGTATTGAGGTGTATAAATAAAAAAATAGATTAAATCTTTAATAGATCTCAGGAAATGCAAAAGCTCTTTTTAATATGCAGTACCTTTATTGAACTGCTGTTTTATTTTATCTATTTGTTCTCCAAAAAAAGATTTGTAAAATGCCGAAGAAATCCGCCTATTGTCAATTCAATTTTTATAAATACTGTATATAATTTCTTAAAGGTTCGGGAGATGGAAAATGTCTAAGAGTAGAGTTCTCATGAGGGGAAATGAAGCAATGTGCGAAGGTGCCATAATTGCCGGATGCCGTCTGTATTTTGGATACCCTATAACGCCACAGAATGAGGTGCCGGCTTACATGTCAGCAAGGATGCCTGAGGTAGGAGGGGTTTTTTTACAGGCAGAAAGTGAACTTGCAGCAATCAACATGGTTTGGGGTGCCAGTTGCGCTGGTAAACGTGTGATGACCTCCTCTTCCTCTCCCGGTATAAGTTTGATGCAGGAAGGTATCAGTTATCTTGCTGGGGCTGAACTTCCGGCTGTCATAGTTAATGTTATGAGGGGAGGACCGGGACTTGGTAATATTGCTCCGTCTCAATCTGATTATTTTCAGGCAACAAGAGGGGGAGGGCATGGAGATTATTTTTGTCCAGTTCTTGCACCGTCCTCTGTGGAGGAAATGGCTCACTTCATGATAGATGCGTTCGATATTGCTGATATTTATAGAACCCCCGTGATTGTTTTAACAGATGGAGTTCTGGGACAGATGACAGAACCCCTTGTGCTTCCCGAACCGTCGAAAAGAGAACTACCTCCAAAGGATTGGATTCTTGATGGGGCTGATGGAAGACCGGCAAGGAAAATTATGAGCCTGAGGTTGAATCCGCAGCCTGCTCTTGAGGAGCATAATCTACATCTTAAAAAGAAATATGAGGAAATGCGGAAGAACGAGGTGAGATACGATACTTTTATGATAGATGATGCAGAGGTGGTGCTTGTTGCTTTTGGTCTATGCTCGAGGATAGCAAAAGCAGCTATAAAAATGGCCAGAGATGAAGGGATACCTGCGGGGCTTGTGAGGCCCATATCGCTATGGCCTTTTCCCGAGAAAATTATCTCAGAACTTTCCTCTCTCGATCGGATTCGTTGCTTCCTTGATGTGGAGATGAACTTTGGACAGATGATTCAGGATGTAAAACTAGCTGTAAACGGAAGAAAAGATGTGCATTTCTACGGTAGGACCGGTGGAATGATTCCAGAAGAAACTGAGGTTTTCAGAATGATAAAGGAGGTTTATAAATGAAAGTGGTTTATAAAAGACCATCGGTGTTAAAAGAAGTTAAAATGCATTACTGTCCTGGATGTGGACACGGTATAGTGCATAAAATAATCAGCGAATTAATTGAAGAGCTCTCTATAAGGGAGAAAACCATAATAATTTCTCCAGTTGGTTGCTCTGTATTGATCTACGATTATATAGATTGCGACGCAACCGAATCCGCCCATGGGAGAGCTCAGGCTGTTGCTACAGGTCTTAAGAGGGCAATGCCAGATAGGATTGTAATTAGTTATCAGGGGGATGGTGATCTGGCTGCAATTGGTATGGCAGAAACCATCCATGCGGCGAACAGAGGGGAAAACTTTACCGTTATATTCATCAATAACGCCATATATGGGATGACTGGAGGCCAGATGGCGCCAACAACCATTGTTGGCCAGAGGACAAAAACAACCCCCACAGGTAGGGATCCTTATCATGCTGGAAGACCCGTTCGAATGTGCGAGCTTCTTTCACAGCTTGATGGACCTGCATATATTGAAAGGGTTTCAATCCATGATGTTAAAAATATAATCAGGACCAAGAAAGCTATCCGTAAAGCATTGAAGTGTCAGATTGATGGATTGGGCTATAGCTTTGTTGAGGTGCTTTCAACGTGTCCGACAAACTGGGGAATTGATCCCGTAAACTCGATGAAGTGGGTGGAAGAAAATATGCTTTCTTATTATCCGCTGGGGGTATTCAAGGATAGAACAAAAGTGGAGGTTGTAAGGTGACAGAGAAGATTATAATAGCCGGATTTGGTGGTCAGGGAATAATCCTTGCCGGGATGTTACTGGCATATACGGGTATGATTGAGGGAAAGCATGTTTCCCACATACCTTCATACGGTGCGGAGATGCGTGGTGGGACTGCAAATTGTTCGGTAATAGTCTCGGATGATGAAATTACATCCCCAATAATTTCAAATCCCACAACCCTTATTGTAATGAATCTGCCTTCACTGTTAAAGTTTGAAGAAAAAGTGATCAAAAATGGGAATATATTTGTAAACAGTTCTTTAATTGAAAATAAGGTAAGCAGAGACGACGTAAATACTTACTATATCCCGGCAAATGAGCTTGCTGAAGAAGCAGGAAGTGGAAAGGTTGCCAATATGATTATGATAGGTGGATTTATAGGGGTTACTGGGCTCCTCAAGATGGAAAATATTAAGGAATCTCTTTCTGCGGTTGTTTCAAGGAGGAATCTCAGGTTCAATCCCATAAATATGAAAGCCCTTGATATGGGGTTTGAGTACATTTTGTCTCAAAAAAAAGCTGTTTATTAGAGGCTGTTATTCGTTTTCCTTTTTCTGTTTTTCTTCTTCTCTTTTGAGGGTTGCTATCTGGTCTTCAACCTCTTTTATCTCATTTTCTAATCCACGGATTTTCAACAGGAGGTTCAATATTTCCTCATTGTCATCTAATTTTTTTAGCTTTTCTTCTTTCCAGGTGCTATAGACAAGTGAGCCAAGATTTGCATGCATTTTTTCAAGCTGTTTTATGAGATTATACTTTGTTAGAGTTAATTTCCCATATTTTCCATATTCTTCTACTTTTTCTCCAAGGGAAGAGGCTTTGCTCTTTAGGGTTTTTTTGGTTTTTTCCCAGAAACCCTTCATATTTATGCCTCCTGCAAAGTTTATGGTTAATCTTACTATTAAATTGTCAATTCTTCAAGGAGTATGTTTGATGGGATTATTTTGATTTAACTTTGAATCTGTAACCCGCAGAGGTATTGATCTCAAATCGTGGCATGGAAGGGGGTGATGAACTGTTCAATCCTTTCAACATAAACATCAAAAATGTCATCTTTGTTCCTATCTTAAGTTCAAAGTTTTTTATTGAAAGTAGTAGAGTTTCTTCGATGTAGAAATCAAGAATTTTATGATTGAATGACTCTGTTTTGAGATTATGTATTTCTCCCCCTAGGGCTGTAGCTGAGTTTATGACTGAGTTCTTCGCGTTTGTTAGAATATGTGCCTCGTACTTTTTTATGTAATTCTTGATGTATTCGGTCGAGCTTATGGTATGATAAAACATATCTTTGCTGTACATCAATCCAAAAATAGCATAACCGATATCAAGATAAGCGTAGCTTTTAAAATTATTTTGATCAAATGTGTAATTACTCTCTTCCAGGGACAGAAGTGGTTTTAGAAAAAATCCGGTCCTTCCCTTAAAACCAATGTTTAGAACTTTCCATGGGTTATAGTCAATGCCAACTATTAATCCAGGTACGAGGTTTAGGGTAAATTGATTGAGAAAACC
Organism: uncultured Spirochaetota bacterium; assembly: GCA_964518675.1. GTDB lineage: Bacteria > Spirochaetota > B62-G9 > B62-G9 > CAZFGQ01 > CAZFGQ01. The sequence goes on along the minus strand of CAZFGQ010000006.1, from coordinate 34,054 downwards.
TCCTGCACCACCAACGGTAAAGCTCATATTTCTCCAGTTGTAATCTAATGAGAGTAATAGTGAAGAATTGAGAAGATAGTAATTCTCGTAGCTAAAGCTTGCAGATAAAGAACTGGTTATATCTGTTTTATATTTGATTGAAAACTCTGGAACTGTGATCCTGTTTGGTGAGGTGCTTGAGGCACTGCGATTGTTTTTAAGCCCCAGTGAAAAAAAAGACCCGGAAATGGTTACCATGTTATCCTGAGGATAGGATTGTACTGCTATTGATATCAAGAAAATGAACAGAAAGGTGAAGATGTATAGGATTCGCATATTTAAATTCTATTCCATAAAGTAAATAAATTCAAAAATTCATGTTATTTCTGTTTTAATTAGAACGATGCCCTGACATTCAGATAAGCTGTTATGAAATCACGTGATTGAGAAATAAAGTTAAAGTCTACTTTAACCTTCCAGGTAACACCCTGGGTAAATATGCTTATGTATGGTGATAGTGAGATACCAAAGTTTTCTACACTGTTCGTTTGTATGTTAAGTTCGGTTCCTCCGGAGAAATAGCTCGCAGGAGGTTCATAGTTGAGGTCAAAATTGAAATCAATATCGTTCACCTCATTTGTACTTATATAATCGCGCTGTAAATAATTGTAATGAATCTTTGGTCTTGTAAATACAGATAAAATGAGATTCCAGCTTTCTATTTTAAACCATTCCTCTAAAAGAAAGTAGAAATCATCGAAATCAATAGCACTGCCAAATCTGACTGTTGGATCGCCCATGGTAAGGTATAGTTCTGCTTTTTCTCCAATTGACTGAAAATGGAAACCCATCCTGTAATTAATACCGGTTACTCCCAGAAATATGGAACCCTGGAGTTGTTTGTGAAAGATGTTCAGAGCCAGGTCAAGCGAATCGATTTTTGTACTTCCGTACCTTTGATAGACGAATAGATCCCCGGATAGAAGATCATAGTATCTTGACCCGAAAACAAGCCCCGTACCGAGAATTGGCAGATACCCGTTATAGTCGAACCCAGCTCCACTGTGGTAAAGGTGACCTTTGTAGTGTTTCCCCTCACCAAGTATACCCCAAAGACCGGTCCAGTAGGTCAGATCGAGTACATTAAATATTGATTTTACCGAAGCCTGAGCTCCATCAAACCTGAGTGAGGCAGATGTATCTGTTTCAAGGGCATTGTTGTAGTACTGGAATAGAAGTTTACCCTGATACTTGTATCCCCCGTCAAACCTTATATCGAACTGCCCACGCGTTGAAACCTCAGCCTCAAGGTTTATTCTTGAGGTTAGATCCATATTTGTAACGAAGACATTGGCTGGATGGATTATGTATGGCGTTGAGATGCAAAGTAGAAGTGAAATCATAAAAATCCAGGGGATGTAAATTTTTCTCATTATTTACTCCTGAGCTCTTACTTAATGTTGCATGACCTTGGGTTGAAGAAAACCTCTCTTTTGATAAGTATCGGCTAATGTAAAAAAAGAAAAAAGTTATAAAAACCGGCTTATATCGAAGCTTTTTTCTGTTTTTTAGAAAACTCAGAATTGGCTTCAGTACTTGATTGCAGTGGTTGTTATTTTGAGAAGATTAAAATGATGTTTATTTTTCTGCCAAAGCCTAATTGAAGCTTAACAGGTTAGAAAATTCTATTATCTCCCAAAAAAGGTTTTAAATAGATTCCCAATTGAATCTTCTATATGGGAGGCAAACGAAAATCTCTGAATCCTTCCCAGGATCTTCCACTTCTGAGGTTTCCCAGCTTTTTGTGTTATTTTAAACTCTTCAAGCAGAAGTCTGTAACTCGGATTTTCTGGTTCGTAAGTTACTGCTTCCTCGAGGAAGAACTCAGCTCTGGCCGTTTTTCCAATATTGTAATTGGAGATGGCGAGGTATATACATGCAGTTGCCAGCCTTCTGGTATCATCGAGCAGGTTATACGCCTCAAGTAGATATACAATTGCCTTGTCCCATAATTTAAGCCTGAAAAAGCAAAATCCGGCATCAAGAAAATATTTCCCGTTTTCGGGATCAAGTTCGGTAGCTTTTGTCAAAACTGGGGCTGCTTTTCTGTAATCGCCTGTTTCACAGTATGCAAGGCCTAAAAGATTATAAAGAGTGGGGGAGCTTGATTTCTCGACTGCTTCCTCAAAATACTCGATTGCCTTTTTATATCTCCCCTCGTTAAAGTAGATTATGCCAGAATAGAGTAGTTCTTTTGCTTCTCTGGAGAGTGGTTGCTCTTTTTCTTTTGATTTTTTTACGCTCTTTTTTGATAAAAATCCTTCTTCACCTGTTAATGCCCGATATGCTTCGTTGATTTCTTTGAATTTCTCTTCGGCTAACTCTGCAAGGGGATTGCCCTGATGTTTATCAGGATGGTATTTGGCTGCCAGTTTTCTGTAAGCTTTCTTTATTTCTTCTTTAGTGGAAAAAGGTGTTACTCCCAATATTTTGTGATAATCTTTCTCGGCCATTTTGGACTTTTCGGTTTTAACCGTTTCTAAAGTAAAATCTAAAATAATTGGTCAGTGTTTTCAAGATTTAAATAAAGCTCCAGTTAATAGCTCGGTTTAACGGTGAAAATGCTTAGTAATAATTGATTTTTTATTATTATTGCTGGGGTACTAATGCTCAGCGTTCTATTCCCGATATTCTATGATGAAGGGTAATGTTGTTTTTAATATAATCTCATAATATTGTTTGAGAGTTCAGAATGAAGGTAATTGTTGGTGGTTTTTTAAGGTATCCTGTTTTTCCAGTGCTGATTATAGTTATGTTTTTCTGTCCATATTTTCTCCATGCTCAGGATCAGGGTATAGGCTTTATGGGAATTAATATAGGAATGAGCAGGGAAGAGGTTCTGGATTATGCCGAGAAAGAGGCTGGATTTAAAGTTCCAAAAAATAGAGATGTTGAGTTTTTCCCGGTGGAAGAACGTAAAATACTTACACTGAGCATGGAACCTGAGGTCCCCCATGTTTATCTACAATTTTACAATGATAAACTATATGCAATAACGGTAATTTTTGATGACTCGTACGTTGATTATTATACGATCTGTGAAAAAATGGAATCAAAGTATGGGAAGTACCACCATCTGGATCCTGATATGCGTAAATGGGAGATTGATGGTATTGAGATAAGGGTTGAGAAGCCGGCAGTTGTAAAGTACATTGCACTTGAAGAGTTTTTGAAAGTAACAGGTTTTGTTCCTCCAGAATATGGCATTCACTCGGATAGAATTAAAAAACTCCTCGAGGGATTATAATTTTAATGGAAATGATTTAAAGGTTTTTGAACACAAGAACTACATTAAATAGTAAATAAAAAGATGCAAGAGATAAAAAACTTTGTTTGTGAAATGAATAATACGGTGGTCCTTCTTTTGGCTTATAATCTAACGTATTAGCCGGGACAATAAAAGAAAGCTGTTCTGGAGAAAAGTTATTCATGAGTTACTGTTCAGCTCTCTTCTGATCTCGAGAGCCATATTCTTCAACTCTTTTACTGCTTTTTCCCCAAATGCAGGGTTTCTCAATGTAAAAATGGTGTTGTTATGAAAGAGAGGTTCCCCATCTATATCAAGATCTGTTAGTTTCTTTGTTTCTTCCCAGCTAGGAGTATTGGGGATTGGAGAAAAAAGAGCAATGTAAGGGGAGGCACCAACTTTTCTTACAAAAGTTATGGTTTTTTCAACATCCACGGGACTCTGACCTGGTAGCCCCGCCAGAATGTAGCATCCAATTTCACCTGGTTTATACCCCACACCTCTGAGATAGTCGACCGCTCTGATAAACTCAGTGTTTTCCACCTTCTTTCCAGTTTTTATCTGAATTTCAGGTATAGCTGTTTCCAGTCCCAGTCTTATGTATTTAACTCCTGCCTCTCTGAAGAGCCGGGCTATGTTTGGGGTGATGAGGCTTGCATGTATCCCATTTGGCAGATGTATTCCTATCCCCCCAATTTCTATTATCTTTTCTAGGATTGGTATCAGGTGATTATCTGAGTTTACCAGAAGTGCATCGTCATAAAAAGCAACGTTTGGTTTGCTGGCTTCTGCCGCATGTCTTTTGATCTCTTCTATTATAAGGGATATCTTTCTTTTTTCATGTTTTGGGTTCAGGAGGTAAGAAGCACAGTATGTACATCGGAATGGGCATCCCTTTGATGTGAGAACTGCAATGAATTTCCTCTTTCCTCCAAGCTGATGGAGGGGAATCGGGTAATCGTTAAAGGACCTGTATTCCTTTATTTCTTTAAACTTCTTTCCCGTTATTCCTTCAATCTTTCTAAGTAATTCAGATACATTATCACCAATGTATACCAGATCTGCTTCGGAGAAGGTGGTGGCATGGGAATAGCAGAGTTTTGCATATATACCTCCCAGTATTACGGGCACAGTTGATGAATAGTATTTTTTTACCAGTTTAATCGCTCTAAATACACCTGGATACCAGTATGTCATCCCGGAAGTGATGAGGATTACATCCGGTTTTGGAATTAATTCAAGGTAATTAATGGCTTCCTCTTCTGAAATGCCATATATTGCATATCTTCTGTTAACGAACTTCAGGGGCTCCGGTTTTTCGATTATCCTTCTTTCAAACTTGCTTCTCCCATCATCCAGGAGCTTTGGTGGTGGTTTTTTTCTGCTTAGAATACAATCGAGAAGATAAACGCTGGCACCGCTTTCCCTGAGGATTGCTCCAATATAGAGGAGTCCGAGTGGTTCTGACCATAGATTGTAGGCTGCAAAATCTGTAATCCATGGATTAATGAGCAGTATTTTTATTTTATCTTTTGTGGTTATCATTTTATGTTCTTGCTTTGATCTTTCTGCTATTTTTCTTAAACGAATATTTTGATAAAGTATCCATAATTTGTTGTATAAATTAAGTAGGCTTTTTCGGATACTGGTTGAATGAAAGTTATAATCATCAAGGTTACGAAATCAAACAGTATTGGTAAAAAATATCGAAGGGTTCATCCGGTATTATCTCCTAATAATTAGTACTTGCTTATAATTTTCTGTTTGTGCGAATGTTTCTTATTCACTAATATAGGTGGTCATTATTAACATAAATTATTAACCTAAAATTATGAAAAAGCTATGAATTATAAAAATGGAAAGACTGTGGGGAACGGAGTCGTGTATGAACGAAGAAAAAGATAAACCGGATTATACCAGCAAGTCTTTTATCATGGATATGGATGGGGTTATTTACTATGGAAATCGACTTATCCCGGGAGCAAAGGAGTTTATACAAAAGCTCAAGGATAATGGAAATAAGTTTCTTTTTCTGACAAATAACTCAAGTCTTACTCCAAAAGATCTTTGTAAAAAACTTGCCATCCTTGGAATAGATGTTTCTCCTGATAGAATATTTACCTCTGCAATTGCTGCTGCTGAGTTTCTTAAGAGCCAGAAAAGTGACGGAAGTGCATATGTTATTGGGGATGCCGGGCTTTACAATGCCCTTCATGAAGTTGGTTACCAGATTACAGAGTACAAACCTGATTATGTGGTGTTTGGTGAAACAAGGACCTATTCTCTGGAAATGATAGAGAAAGCATGCAGGTTCATCCAGGAAGGTGCCAGGTTTATTGCAACACATCCAGACCTGACAGGTCCCTCAGACTTTGGGATTGTCCCTTCGGTTGGCTCGCTTGTTACCCCTATTGAGAAAGCCACAGGGGTTAAACCCTACTTTGTCGGAAAACCGAATCCCCTTATGATGAGGGCTGCCCTTCGCAAACTCGGGGCACATTCGGAAGAAACTGTTATGATAGGGGATAGAATGGACACGGATATACTTGCCGGGATAGAAACAGGACTTGAAACGATACTTGTCCTGACAGGTGTAACCAAACTTGAAGATATAAAAGATTACCCTTACATTCCTCACCGGATCTGTGAATCGATTAAGGACGTGTGGCCATAACGATAATCTATTAATCCCCGTGGTGTTCTGTTTTTAAATTAGTGAGGGTTTTATTTGGTAAACTTTAATTTTTAAGAAAGATACAATATTCTATCATGAATATAGTGCAGGAAGAATAGCTTCCTCTTTGTTTGTTCAGAAAAGCTTTTCGGCTCTTAAAAGATCCCTCATAGTGTCGATCTCAACCCACTCATTATGACCTATTTCAAAGACATAGATCGGTGCTTCTTGTAGATGTTCGCTGATTACCTCATCAAAAAGGATATTGATATTACCATTTCTTACTGCTTCATCCAGCCAGTTGGAGAGATTTCTTCCGTATTCTTTATTTATTACCAGTATACCGGAAGACATAAATGAGTATTTGCTCATCCTGGCAGATCTTCCCCTCAAAACCTCAATGGATTGGATCCTCAGGTTTTTATCCGTTTTTATGAGAACCTCATTGGGTATTCCATTATATTTTCCGGAAAGATAGAGGGATTTGTTATCAGATTTTGAGTGCTTCAGCGCACGTTCCAGGGTTGAGGCCTTGAAAAAGATATCTCCCTCAAGTAGTACGCACCCTTTTTTAAGCTTCTCCCTCGCTATCCATAGGGAGTACATATCATTTGTTTTTTTGTATATTTCATTGTGTAGATAATTAACATTTATATCATAAGAGTTGTTATCAACGTACTCTACAATTTTTTCAGCTTTGTAACCCGTTACTATCCAGCAGTGTTTAATACCACACTCTGATAGACTTTTTAACATGTTTTTCAGAATGGGTATTCCGTTAACCTCGGTGAGGCATTTAGGTGCATTGTCTGTTATTGGCTTTAGTCTTGTTCCAAGGCCTGCTGCAAGTATAATTGCATTTTCAATCATCTATTTTCCCATTAACTATCTTTTATAGATAAATGTGAAAGACCTCTATTTATACGTGATCTCATATAAGCTCGTATAATGTTAAGGAGCTAATTTGGTATTACCTGAGAAATATAACATTCCTTCAATTGATAGCGAAACCAATTTTTTTAATAAATTGATTATTTTATCGTGTATCTCTGCTATAGGCTCTTGATTATTACCAGATTTAGTATTTTATCCGGGTGTTTCTCAGAGCTTTCATCTAATATCTGGATTTGATAAGTTATATGCAGGTTTTGTATGTCTCCGGGCTTCGATTTTTACTCTCCGGATAACTCTACATTCTTAAATTTGACAATTCCGCCAATACTGATAACTTTATCTCTGTATTCAGGGAGTGCAGATTAGGTGAAAATTCTCAGAAATTACATAGTAAAAGAGTTTATCCCCCCTTACCTGGGGAGTGTTGCATTTTTCTCTGTTCTTCTACTTCTCGAAAGGATCATGAGTTTTGTGGGCCTGGTAGCCCGGGGATATGCTGATATTTTTGACCTGCTTTTGCTCCTTTTTTACAGTTTACCCCCGACGATCGCCATTACAATGCCAATGTCTGTGATCATGGGTGCTCTTGTAGCGGTTGGGAGGTTATCCCATGATAGCGAGATTACAGCCATGAGGGCAGCCGGAATAAGGCTTAGCAGGATTTTTGTCTCGCTATATATAGTAGGTGCTATTATAGCGGGGCTGAGTTTTTATATTGGAGATAGGCTTGTTCCGTCTGGCAATATCAGATTCAGAACACTTTATCAGAGGTTGACACTTGCACGGCCTGAAATGAACATCGATATGCACAGTATTAACAAGGTTAATCCGGAGGTAACTCTCCTTGTAGAAAGTGTTGATGATAGAACGGGTGAGTTGATTGATATAACAATATTTGAACGTGAGAAGGGACAGTATGCAAGAACGATAACAGCTGAGAGAGGATGGTTCATTTCGGAGGGGGAGTGGTCAAAATCGGTCATTCTCAGGTTGAAAAATGGGGTTGTAGTGGATCCTCGGGATAGACAAGCTGTCAGATTTGATGCCACTGTTTTTGATAGACTTGACATTATGATAAAACTTGAACACAGGGAGCTGAAGAATATAGCCAGAACCCCCAGGGACATGAATATTAAAGAGCTTCTGGAGGCTATCAATGGCAAAAAGTCAGGAACAAAGGAATATAATATTTATAAGGTTGAATTAAATAAAAGAATAGCGATACCTTTTGCGTGTCTTCTGTTTGTCTTTATTGGTACCCCTTTTGCCATTACAAGGGGGCGATCGGGAAGAGGGCTCGGATTGGGGATAGGTGTTCTCATTATTTTCTTTTACTATCTTTTTTTGCTGGTTCTGGAAAGGCTTGGTAAGAGAGGGACCATACCACCGGATCTTGCTGTCTGGCTTCCCAATATTGTGTTCGCCATGGCAGGGATAGTCAATATGATCAGGAAGAGCAGGATATGAAACTTTTTCCGGGCAAGATTTATTCTGTTTATCTCGTTAAAGAGTTTATAAAAGTATTTTTAACAACACTTCTTTTTATAGTTGCACTTTCTTTTATTGTAAGGACTCTCCAGGGACTTGATAAACTGAAGGAATATACCCTTTTGCAGGTTTTTATCATGAGGGTTCTTGAGGCGCCAGAAATAATCTCACGTGAGGCACTTCTGGCTTCATGTATTTTCTCATCAGTTTATACGGTGAGCAACATCTCCAAAAATAGAGAGGTACTTGCCCTGAGAAGCTGTGGAGTAAGTAAATACAGAATTCTGATGCCATTGATTTTTGTGGGTCTGGTAATCGGGGCTGGCAGTCATTTCTTTGAGGACTATGTTGTAATAAGAAGCTTTGACTGGAAGGCCCGGTATAAAGCGAAACTGAGGGGTGAGCAGCTGGTAAAGAACGAGCTGGTTGACAGATACGACATTATTGTTTTTGGACAGCATAACTCAATATATAAAATTGATAGATACGAGGCAAAAAATAGAATCATGCATGGAGTGATGATAATCTCCAGGGGAGAAGCCGGAAGGATTGTGATGAGAATAGATGCTGAAAAAGGGGTGTGGGATGGATCCAGATGGGTTTTTATAAATGGGATAATGCGGAGGTTCGATAATTCCGGAAAGATTGTCTATGAAAAGTTATTTGAAAGGTACAGATCGGATCTGGAGGATAATCCAGATTATTTTGCAAGGAAACGTAGAAAAATAGAGAATATGCCTGTTGGAGAGGGAATAAAATATGTAAAGGCTTTGCAAAGAATGGGCTTGAACTATAAAGGCTATTTAACGAGACTTTACCGGAAAATTGGGCAACCGTATACCTTGTTCGTAGTTATAATCATTGGTCTTGCTATAGGAAGTATTCCATTTAGAAATGCTCTTGTCATAAGTTTTGCCATTACCCTGATGATTGTCCTGTGCTTTTTCTTTGTTATCGAGGTGGGATATACATTCGGGAGTACGGGGAAATTGCCTCCTATTGTAGGTGGCTGGCTTGGGAATATAGTTTTTTCTGTTCTGGGGATCTATCTTTTAATCAGGATAAGAGGCTGAATGATTAATTGGCATTATTAGGTTGTGCTGATATATAAATTTCAGGGATACCAAAGTGGGTGGTGAATCAAAGTTTATAATTGTCAGGGGAGCAAGAGTACACAATCTTAAGTCTATCGATGTTGTAATACCGAGGGAAAAATTAACAGTAATCACCGGACCATCAGGCTCTGGCAAATCATCTCTTGCATTCGATACGATCTACGCAGAGGGACAGAGACGTTACGTTGAATCGCTTTCTCCGTATGCCAGACAATTTCTGGGGGTTATGGAAAAGCCCGATGTGGACTATATAGGGGGGATATCTCCCGCTATCAGTATTGAACAGGGAATTACGAGAAGAAATCCCAGATCCACTGTTGGAACCATAACGGAGATTTATGATTACCTGAGACTTTTGTTTGCCCGTGTTGGGACTCCATACTGCTATAATTGTGGAAGAGAGATCAGGCCTCAGGGTATAGACCAGATAGTTGATAGCATACTTTCTTCGAAAAGAGATAAAAGAATAATAATTGTGGCCCCCGTTGTCAGAGGACGGAAAGGGGAGTTCAAGAAGATATTTGAAGATGCTCGAAGAGAGGGTTTTGTCAGGGCAAGAGTTGATGGAAAGATCTGGAGACTTGAGGAGATAGAGGGTATTCAGATTGATAAAAACAAAAAACACAATATTGAGATTGTTGTTGATAGAGTGGTTGTTACTCCGGAGAATAGAAAGCGGATTGCTGATTCGGTTGAAATCGCAACAAACCTGACAGAAGGGCTTGTTGGTGTTGTAGAAGATGAGGAGCTGGAGCTTTATTCGAAAAAACTTGCCTGCGTTTACTGTGGAATCAGTTATCCGGATCTTGAGCCCAGACTTTTTTCTTTTAACAGTCCTTATGGAGCGTGTCCGGCGTGTGGAGGTCTTGGAATAAAAATGGAGTTTGATCCAGATCTTATTATCCCGGATAAATCCCTATCTTTTGAAGAAGATGCAATTCTGGTGCTTCCATCTCGCTCATCATGGGCAAGAGATATTTTTGAGGCCTTTTCAAGGAAGTACAACATATCACCTTCAACCCCTATCAAGGATTTCCCTGAAGATGTTTACAGAAAGCTTCTCTACGGAACTGATGAAGAACTTCGATTTGTCCACGAGACAATAAACGGCAAGGGCAGGTGGGAGTCTGTTGAACCCTATGAAGGTATTATACGCAATCTTGAAAGGAGATACAGGGAAACCCAGTCTGAGTCTGTAAGAGAATGGCTTGAGAGTTTCATGAAGACTCTCCCCTGCCCCGTATGCAATGGAAAGAGGCTGAGAAGGGAAAGTCTGGCCGTTAAGATAAAAGATAAATCTATAATAGATATAACCGAGATGACAGTTGACAGAGAGCTTGAGTTCTTTATGGAGATTGAGTTTAGTGGTTCTGATAGAGTAGTTGCGGAACAGATCCTGAAAGAAATAGTAACAAGACTCAGGTTCATGAAGCAGATAGGAATTGGCTATCTAAGCCTTGACCGGAGAGCTGATACGCTTTCAGGAGGGGAGGCTCAGAGAATAAGACTTGCAACAAATATAGGATCAGGTCTTGTTGGAGTGCTGTATGTTCTGGATGAGCCAACAATAGGACTGCATCAGAGAGATATAGGGAAATTACTTGATACCCTGTTCCATCTGCGAGATACGGGTAATACACTTGTGGTGGTCGAACATGATGAACAGACAATAAGAAATGCTGATTATGTAGTTGATCTTGGTCCTGGAGCTGGAGAAAATGGAGGAAGGGTTGTGGCTGCTGGTACGCCTGAACAGATCGTGGAGAATCCTGATTCTTTAACCGGTCTTTATCTGAAAGGAAAGCTAAAAATCCCGGTTCCTGAAAAGAGGAGAGAGGGGAATGGTAAGTGGCTTTTTCTCAGGGGGGTGAGAGAACATAATCTGAAAAACATCGATGTTGGTTTTCCTCTGGGAAGATTTATATGTGTTACCGGGGTCTCGGGTTCGGGCAAATCGAGCCTTGTTATCGATGTACTTTTTCCAGCAATCGCAAACAGATTGAACAGAGCTTCCATGATTGAGGGAAGTTTTGAAAAAATTGAGGGGATTGAATATCTGGATAAGGTTGTCAATGTAGATCAGTCTCCAATAGGCAAAACTCCAAGATCCAACCCAGCTACCTACACGGGTGTGTTTACCCCGATAAGGGAACTGTTCGCATCCCTGCCTGAATCTAAAATGAGAGGTTACGGTCCTGGGAGATTTTCATTCAATGTCCAGGGAGGTAGATGTGAGAATTGCCAGGGCCAGGGTACCATCAGAGTAGAGATGAGTTTTATGCCTGATATATGGGTAACCTGTGAGGTTTGCAGGGGCAGAAGGTACAACAGAGAAACTCTTGAGGTAAAGTATAGAGGAAAGAGCATAGCTGATGTGCTTGAGATGACTGTTGATCGGGCTGCTGAGTTTTTTTCCGGGTTTCCACAGATAAGATCAAGGTTAAAAACACTTCAGGAGGTTGGACTTGGTTATATCAGGCTTGGTCAACCGGCAACCACACTCTCGGGGGGCGAGGCACAGAGGGTTAAACTTTCAGCCGAACTTTCCAGAAGAAATACCGGCAGAACGATATATATACTCGATGAACCCACCACTGGACTTCACTTTGACGATGTCAGAAAGCTTTTAGACATACTTAACAGGCTAGTTGATGAAGGAAATACGGTAGTTGTGATTGAGCATAATATCGATGTAATCAAAAGTGCCGATTACATAATAGACCTCGGGCCCGAGGGAGGTGATGAGGGTGGAAGGATTGTGGCTACCGGTACACCAGAAGAGCTCGCCGAAAATCCCAACTCATTTACGGGCTTTTATCTCAAACCCCGGATTAGCAGGAAAGTTGCGGAGTCTTCGTAATAAATAAAATGAATGTCGAGTTTTCTGAAAAATAGAAATCCTAATGCAAAATAGAACCAAAAATGTTGCAGTGCCCGGGAACTTCAAACAATTTATATCAATATCTTTTGATTTTATTATTTTAAATCAATAATTTGCGCCTCATAATGAAGACTCGAAGTTCGCTATAAATATTTTTAAAACCACCAATCTGTCATTATTATTTATGCTGAGGCTTGCCCTTATATCTTTCGATATCTTGCCCGCTAATTCAATCCATGGCATTAGCTCTTCCCTGGCTTTTGTGATATTTTTTACCGTACATGTAAAGTCAACTTCCACTTCCTTTTCAAGTAATTTTTTACCGATTGTGATTGAACTGACATTTTCGCTCATGAGGTTAAGAGCAGTGTGAAATAGTATTTCAAAAATTTCGGGCGAGTAAATTCCATCGGATTGCGACTTTGCGTTGAAACTCTGAGTGTTCTCAATCGTAGATTTGATATCTATTTTATATTCGTGAGCAATTGGCCTGCAGAAAGAAATTATGTAATCTAGAATCGATTGAGTGGTTGGACCTCTTTTAATGTTTTTAGAACTTCTATAGAGTCTTAATAAGTTCTCCGTAACGTTTTTGATTCGGTTTATTGCCTTAAGAATAAACTTGAAATCTTCTTTTATCTCTCTGGTGTTAAGGTGTTCGTATGAAATCTGGTCGAGGTACCTGTGTATTGTTGAGAATATTCCCTGTAATGGATTATTAATCTCATGGGCTATCCCTATTGCCAATTTTCCTGTTGCCTCCAGTTTTCCTATTTCAACTGTATCCTTTATATTTTTCATGTGTTTCTCAATTGTTTTTCGGTATGAAACTGCATTTTTAACGACCTTTATTAACTCGTCCGGTGTAAACTCACCTTTTCTCATATAGTAGAATACATGTTCTGAGGTTGCCTCTACTTTCGGCCATTCCTCTTCATAGCCTGTAATTATAATAACAGGTATTTCTGGATCGATCCTGCTGTGTATGAACTTTGTTATATCTCTTCCGCTCAGGCCGGGAAGCCTTAAATCATTGATAACCACTTTGTAGTTGTTTTCGTTGAGGAAGGCCAGTGCTTCCTCTCCGTTCTTTGCTTCTCTTACTCTAAATCCCTTTGAGCTTAAAACATTGTGGAGAAATTTTCTGAACTGGGGTTCATCTTCCACTATGAGTACATCATACATCTGCACTGGCCTCAAAATCCGGAAACTTTATTTCTATTCTCAGTCCGTGAGGGGAGAGATTCATCGCCTTTATAATTCCACCATGAAGGGAGACCAATTTTCTTGTGATGCTTAATCCAAGTCCCCTTCCCTCAGCTTCTTTTGAGGTTGTGTAGAAGGGTTCAAATATTCGTTCAAGATCCTCATTCTTTACTCCTGGGCCATTATCGTCAAATTGAACTATTGTACCTTTATCTGCCCTTTTTGAGGTTATACTTATGTTCCCGCCATAATCCATTGCTTCTATAGAGTTCTGCAGCAGGTTGAGAAAAATCTGTAGAATCATATCTCTGTTACCATATAGAGTACGGGTTCTCAGGTCTGTTGTGATTGTGACACCCTTTTCCTTTATGAGATGATCCAGAAGTTCTTTTGTCTGTTCGATTATTTCGGTAAGGTCTAATTTCTCAAATTGTACTTCCTCTTTCTTTGCATAATTCAGAATACTATCTATGATTGATAGTGTTTTTTTGATACTTTCTATTATAAGGTTAAGTCTTTCCTTGGTTTCCCTATCATCGATTTCCTCTCCATCTGTTTTTCTGATAATCCTTATATTACCCTCTTCCAATTCGGTAAGGATTAATTCAGGAATACCCTTAATAACGGCAAGAGGGCTCTTGAGATTGTGGGATATACCGGCGGCCAATTGTCCCAGGGTAATCAGTTTTTCCTGCTGAATGAGTTTTTTCTCTCTTTCGTATTCACCAGTTACGTCATCTATAATAACCAGTTTTTTATTTGTTTCTGAGATTGGATGGAAGGATATCTTCAGTATTTTGGGATATTCATCTATGTCAATATGGACGATTTTTTCTCCACCTGAGAGATATAGATCTTTCATAGTGTTGAGTAATTCTGTTTTTTTAACGATCTCAATCTCATCAAGTTTCATATTAATAAGTGCTTCAGTTTTGAGTATATCACTCATGGCTCTGTTATGGGAAATAACCTTCATGTTTTCATCGACACAGGCTATTCCGAAAGGAGTATTGTTAAGGATCATTGAGTAGAGGTTTAAAAGAAAGGTATTTTCTTCTATTTTATCCCCAAGTTTCCTGTTGAGATATACAAGTTTTTCGGCTTTGATTCTTTCGTCGATTCTGCTTCTGAATAGATTTATTCCCGTAGAGATAAGGTTAATTGCTGTAAGTATTTCGGTGTTTTGAATAGCTTCCTGGGGTAGATAGATGTTTCCTATAATTTTTCCCTCATCATTCTTAACGGGAAGCTCCAGCCTGGCCTTATTTGTTTTAAATCCGGATTTTATTGGACCGATAACTACATTTATTGCTGGGTGGATTTGGGTCTCTTCTCCAGTTTCCTTTGCAGGATTAATGCCGTAAACTAATAAACTTTTATTTTCTGTAAGGTAAAGCTCTATACCTCCAAACTCCATGTTGAAGGCAGCGATTAACTCGGAAAGTGTCTGGGTGATTGCTTTTTTTATATCCTTTTGTGAGATAATATGGATGATGATATTATTGAGAGCTTTGGATATTCTGTTCTTTTCCTGGATCTCTGCATTTTTCTGGCTCAATGATAGAAAGAGATCTGAAAGCCTGTTGTTGGCTGATGATAAAAGATCGAAGTAACATCTAGGCCTGTACTCTGTTTTCAGTATCTCAAGGATAGGTGATATGTTGGTATTGATCTGCTGGATTGCTGTATCTATCTCTTCTTTTAAAAGGCCTATTCTTTCGATTATTTCATTTTCTAGTTCTACAGGAGGCTCGGATTTTATTATTCTATAGTCGGCCAGATGTGTGATTTCATTCGATAATCTGATGACCAGTTTGCTCTGATCCTCGAGGGTGTTTGTGGCCTTGTGATGGGCAGTTATCAATGATATGAGGGTATTGGGAAACTGCCAGTTTTCCAGAACAAACTCTCCAACTTCTACGTGTGTAAATCCCAGGGTTTTTTCCTCGACCTGATAGAAATTGCCCGCACCTTTTTCAACATTTTTAATTACCTGGCGATATTTGTCCGGTATAAGGGAAGCAAGAACTACCTTTCCTATATCGTGTAGAAGCCCTGCGATATAGAGCCTTTCATCCTTTAAATTTATACTCTTGCCAATGCTTTCAGCTGCAATTGCTGTTGCAATAGAGTGGACCCAGAATCCCCTGTAATCAAGCCCATTTATCCTGTCCCTGTTAAAAATCTCAGATAGTGTTATTCCAAGGATTAAACCTTTTATTGTATTGTAACCTAGAAGAATAACCGCGTCTTTGATCGTTGAAACTTTGCCAGATCTTTTGTAAAAAGCTGAATTGGCGACCTTTAGAACTCTGAATGTGAGTGATGGACTTTCTCTGATTATTCTGGAAAGTTCCTCAACCGAGGTTTCGCTATCAAGGCCACTCTTTATGGCGATTTTTGCATATGGGGGTAATGTTGGAAGTTCTGTAAAATCTATTGTCTCTGCGAGAAGTGATTTTAGCTGGCTCAATTATTTTGATTTCCCTCCGGAAGTATTTTAAATATGTAAGTACGATGTCTGTTTTGTTTAGAGATGTTCTCAATGTTAATTATCGGGAAGTGGCTGCCGAATATTGAACCTGATTGGATTAGATGATAAAATTGGGGTATGGATATTATGATAATTTTTTAAAAAACAATTGTCGTATTTTTTGAAAAGTAAAAAGCCAAATGCAAAATTATATTAAGAATATTGGAGTGTCGGCGAACTTTGATATAAATTAATATTCCTTGATTTCTTTATATTAGATCAATAATTTGCACTCAATTATGGAAACTCGGAATTCGACATAAATAAGAAATTATAGTTATCATTGGTTATTTTAGGAAAATCTAAATAGAGGAGCTATTCTCATATGGAACTTATTCTTTCAATAGACCAGGGTACAACAAGCTCAAGGGCAATTATTTTTGATACCGACGGAACAGTTCTGGCGGATGAGAGGGTTGAGCTGACACAGTATTACCCGAAACCTGGCTGGGTTGAGCAGGATGCAGATGAAATATTAAAATCTGTTGTGGAGGTTTGCGGGGCGGTGGTTGAGAAGCTGGGTGATAGGAGTAAGGATATTGTGGCTGCCGGGATTACCAATCAACGTGAGAGTACTGTAGTTTGGGATAGGAAAAGTGGCAGACCTTTACACAGAGTTATTGTCTGGCAGTGCAGGCGATCTTCGGGAATATGTGATGAGATAAAAGGTGAGGGTGTGGAGCCAGTAATACGGGAAAAAACCGGTCTTGTCGTGGATCCATATTTTTCCGCTACAAAACTAACCTGGTTGTTAAGGAATGACGAGGGTTTGAGAAAAGCCGCTGAAAAAGGTCAACTTTGCTTCGGAACGATTGATTCCTGGCTTCTTTACAAACTTACGGGTAAGCACCTGACAGATTTTTCAAATGCATCCAGAACCCTGCTGTTCAACATCGAAAAGCTTGATTTTGATGAGGATCTTCTTGATATATTTGGGATTCCGGGTGGTATTTTACCAGAGCCCCGCCCATCGTTATCATTTTTTGGCAATATTGAAAAAAAATGGTTTGGGATAGAGGTGCCGGTCTACGGGGTTGCTGGCGACCAGCAGGCATCACTCTTCGGGCACGGATGCTTTGAGCCAGGTATGGCCAAAAATACATATGGGACGGGATGCTTTTTGTTGATGAATGTGGGCGAAAGGCCCTGTATATCTCAAAGGGGACTTCTGGGAACAGTTGCCTGGGTAAATGGAAGCAGAAGAACTTATGCCCTTGAAGGAAGTGTTTTTATAGCAGGTGCTGTTGTTAAATGGCTCAGGGATATGCTGGGTGTTATTGAGGATGTTTCTGTCAGTGAAGAACTTGCAAGATCTATCCCTGATAATGGAGGTGTATATTTTGTACCCGCATTTGTTGGACTTGGGGCTCCTTACTGGAATGCGAATTGCAGGGGGTTGATAACGGGGCTTACGGGTGGAAGCGGAAAGGCCCATGTGGTGAGAGCGGCACTTGAATCCATATGTTACCAGGCATGGGAGATTGTAAATGCAATGGAGGAGGATTCCGGGGTTAGCCTCAGAGAACTTCGGGTTGATGGAGGCGTCACAGAAAACGAGTTTGTTATGCAGTTTCAGTCGGATATTTTAAATAAAACGGTAGCCAAAACATATGTAACAGAAACCACAGCTCTTGGGGTAGCCCTTATGGCAGGTATGGGATGTGGTATTTTTAATGATTTTTCTGATGTAAAGCGTGTGGTTAAGTATGAAAAGAAATATGAGCCTCAGATGAATAGTGATAAGAGGAATAAGCTCCTTGATGGTTGGAAAAAAGCAGTAAAGAGAACACTCATGTAGCTTTCTTGCTCTATTACAGTGATTTGATAAGAACCAGAGAAGATAATGCAACTACAAATAATGATAATCCAATATCAAGCCACAGTGGCTTTGTCTTCAGGGATGTGAGGCCCCCCAGTCGGGCTCCTAAAATAGAACCGGTGATAACCAGAATGGCTGGCAATGGCGGTACATCTCCACGTGACCAGAATACCAGTGCGCCGGCCGTTGCTGTAAAGATGGTTGTAAAGAGTGATGTGGCTATTGCTTTTCTTACGTCTAGTCCAATCATTCTCAAAAAGGGAGGAAATAGGCTTCCACCGCTTCCTCCTCTCAGTATTGTCAGAAAATTTAGGATAAAAGCTCCACCAGTGACAATCCCAGCTTTTGGTCTTATTTTTTCGGAAAGCTCTGGGAAAATTCTCCTGAAGTGGATTCCGATAACCGTAATTACAGAGATACAGACAAATATAATCGATAGAGTAAAGGATGCTATGTTACCAATTAAAAGAGCACCTGTAATTGTTCCGGCCATACCGCCTCCTATAACCGGTATGGCAATCTTTTTATCGAGGTTTTTTCTGTGAGTTATTGCTCCCATAATCGATGAAAAGGGTATCACAACTAGATTGATCCCGTAGGCACTGAGGAGAGGAAGTCCTGAGGCATACAGTAAAGGTGTTCTTATTGATCCTCCCCCAATTCCAAACATTCCGCTCATAAATCCGGAAAAAAGCCCTATGGAAATGTAAATAAGTATTTTTACCTGATCTCCCATTTAGAGTACTCCTTTTAACATGTTTCTATGTCTAATACGTAGCCTTTTTATAACCTTTTTTAAAAATCGGTCATGTTTAAAGAAATCTATGATAATTAAAGTTTTTTTACATTTATTATTTCTCAGATTCTACCCAGATTTATTATTTTCGAGATTATTTAAACTTAGATTTTTCCCCTTGATTAAAAACATTGGGGATAGGAAAGTACTGAATTCTATTGACATTAACCCTCCTGATTACTATCATTTTATTTAGAAAGGCGGCATAGCCAAGTGGTAAGGCGACGGTCTGCAAAACCGTTATACGTCGGTTCGAATCCGACTGCCGCCTAATTATTTTATGTTTATGTCGTTGCCGGAGTGGTGGAATTGGCAGACACAAGGGACTTAAAATCCCTCGGAGCTAAAACTCCGTGCCGGTTCAAGTCCGGCCTCCGGCAAATAATCCCTATAACACTTTTAACTCCCAGGATAATTATTAAAAACCTTCCAATAGTATAATCTCTGCATTGAAATTACATTTTAGCATTTCGAAAAGGTTCTTCATCCTTTAGGTTTCCGGTTTTTTTGGCCTGAACCCGCTGAATAAATCGGGTTTCTCCATTGTAATTTAATATAATTTACATCCATATTGTCATGATGTATATTCAAATTAGAAAAGGGCTTTAGACTCTGAGCGATTTAATGTCTAGAAGATTAACATTAATCTGATAAAAACTGCTCCAGAGCGGGAGGGGAGGGTGAAAGGAGAGAAGCCACATAACGATAAATGGAAAAGGACCATTGTTCATGTGGATATGGATGCCTTTTATGCCTCTATCGAGCAGCTTGATAATCCTGCATACAGGGGTAAGCCGGTTATTGTCGGTGCGGATCCGAAAGGGGGAAAAGGAAGAGGGGTGGTTTCTGCTGCGAGCTACGAAGCCAGGCGGTATGGGATCCATTCGGCTATGCCGATCTCAAGGGCATACAGGCTTTGCCCACATGGTGTATATATTCGACCTAGATTTAATAGATATGCTGAGGTTTCAGAAAAAATTTTTATGATTTTTAACAGATATTCCCCTGTTATTGAAAAGGTCAGTATTGATGAGGCTTTTCTGGATTGTACGGGCACGGAAAGGTTATTTGGCAAACCGGATGAACTTGTGACAATGTTAAAGAAAGACATAAAAATCGAGACCGGTCTTACTGCCAGTGTTGGTGTTGCAACGTCGAAATCGGTGGCAAAAATTGCATCTGAAATAAATAAACCGGATGGAGTTATGATTGTTCCTCCCGGAAAAGAGAAGGAGTTTCTTGCACCACTCCCCCTTGGTATGCTGTGGGGTATTGGCAGTAAAACCATGGAGTTGTTCAAAGAGATGGGATTTAAAACTATAGGAGACCTTGCGTCCGCAAGGAAAGAAGATATTGAAGGTGTACTGGGTAAAAATGGTGCTTATCTATGGGAACTGGCAAATGGAATCGACAATTTTCCTGTGGTAGCCGATCGAGTTAGAAAGTCTATAGGTGCTGAAAATACCTTTCCGATTGATGTTTCGGATGATCTGGAAATAGAGGAAACCCTGCTTTTCCTTTCAGAGAAAGTAACGAGAAGGATGCGAGACGAAGGTGTCTATGGCAGGACTGTAACTCTAAAGATAAGGCTTGAGGATTTTTCAACCTTTACAAGAAGAAAGACCCTCAAAGACTATTTTAATGATATGAAAACCTTAAAAGAGGTTTCATTGGATTTATACAGAGCCTTCACCAGGGGAAAGAAAAAGGTGAGGCTTGTTGGGATATCGGTTTCAGGATTACGCAGCTCCTCGAATTCTCCTGAGAAAACTCTTTTTGAAAATGACGATACAGGCAAAAAACTCAGATCCATGGAGCTTGATGCCATTCTTGATAGGTTACGAGAGAAATATGGGGATGCTGTTAAGCGAGCTGTTTTTTTAAAAGATAAAAATCTGGATGAGTGATTTATGAATATTCTTACGATTAACAGAAACTACAGAAACTTTTCGAGGCTTGTCAAAATAGTTACAGTAATAGGAAAGTACGGTTTCACAAGTTTTTTACAGAGAATAAGGAGTGGACTTGCCGTCCTCCCAGAAAGGTTATTCAAACATAGAGCACTGACAGAGGTTAGGGGGCTTACCGAGCCTCAGAGAATAAGACTTGCACTGGAAGAGCTGGGGCCAACTTTTATCAAGATAGGTCAGATACTTAGCCTGAGAGCTGATATTCTTCCGGAAGAGTATATCTCGGAGCTTGAAAAGCTTCAGGATAGCGCTCCTCCCGTACCTTTTGCTGAAATAAAAGCCCTGATTGAAAAGGATTTTGGCTGTTCCCTTGGTACCATGTTCTCTGATTTTGATGAAATTCCCCATGCAAGTGGCTCTGTTGCACAGGTTCACTATGCAGTACTTACCACAGGTGAAGAAGTTGCCGTTAAGGTGATAAAACCCGGGACCAGGGAGATTGTTTCCAGGGATATGAATGTAATAAGGTTGCTGGCAAGGCTTGTTATACATTATATACCTGAGATTGCAGAGTACAATATCATGGAAATCATCGACGAGATGGAGGAAACTCTCTCAAAAGAGCTTGATCTTGTAAGGGAAGCCGGTATAATGGAACGTTTCCGAGAAATATTCAGGGATGATGAATGGATACGGATACCGGCAGTATTCGGAGATTTAAACTCTCAAAATGTTTTAATAATGGAAAGAGTGGATGGAGTGAAGATCACCGATCTTGAGGGATTGAAAAATCTCGGTGTGGATACCAAAATGATAGCCGAAAATGGGGCAAGAATGGCGCTGAAGGCGCTCTTTGAGTATGGTTACTTTCATGCAGATCCACATCCGGGGAACATGTTTGTTTCAAAGGAAGGTGTGATCATACCGGTTGATTTTGGTATCACAGGTTACCTTGACAGGGAAGATATATTGATAATGGCCAATATTATGCTAGGGCTTTTTAATAGAGATCCGGATCGTATAATAAGGTTCTTGCAGAGGTATGATTTTATCGGAGACGAGGTGAATATAAGAAAATTGAAAATAGACCTTCTCGATCTCATGGACTCCCAGGGAATAATCACCTCGATTGGATCGTTCAATACGTCGATTATTAAAGTTTTGTACCCCGTTACACGCAAGTACAGGATAAAGTTTCCTGGAGAGTATTTTTTGATGCTAAAAACTCTCATCCAGGCCGAAAGTGTAGCAAAAAAGATATATCCGCCATTTAACATTTCGAGGATCGCGAAAGAATATGTAAATGAGTGGCTCAGCAAAAGGGGAAGATTTGTATCATCGTCGAGAGAAATTTTGGAGTTGCTTGAGGATGTTCAGTACTTTTTCAGATTTATTCCCGCAGAAATAGGAACACTGCTGAGAAGACTGAGATTTGGAAGGGTCAGGTTGCCTCTCTATCATGAGAATCTTGATAGGGCTGTTCAGGAAATGGATAAGATTGGAAACAGACTGAGTTTCTCAATTATTATAGCTAGTTTACTTCTATCCTCATCAATAATTGTCCAGGCCAGGATAGGTCCGATTGTCAGGGG
>CAZFGQ010000006.1:0-11760 GCA_964518675.1 uncultured Spirochaetota bacterium | reverse complement strand
AAAATCTGCATGGGCAAAGATGGACCTTTGGTTCCGGATTATGTTGAGATTCCATTTATAGAGGGAGATGGAACGGGCCCCGATATATGGAGGGCTACTTCCAGGGTAATTGAAAGTGCCGTTGAAAAAGCCTATGGCGGGAGAAGAAAAATTAAGTGGGTCGAAGTACTTGCAGGTGAAAAGGCCTACAGAAAAACCGGGAGCTGGCTTCCTGAGGAAACACTTGTGGCATTCAGGGATTACATGATCGGGATTAAGGGGCCACTCACGACCCCTGTAGGCGGAGGAATTAGAAGTCTGAATGTTACAATACGACAGGCCCTTGATCTTTACGTTTGTCTGAGACCTGTAAGGTATTTCAGAGGTGTTCCCTCACCTGTTAAGAGGCCGGAGCTTGTGGATATGGTGGTATTCAGAGAAAATACGGAGGATGTCTATGCGGGGTATGAACTCGAGATGGGGAAAAAAGAAACACTTGAGCTGATCGATTTTTTGGCAGAACGTTATGGCTGGAAAATACCTGAGGACTCAGGAATTGGGATTAAACCTGTAAGTGTCAGGAGATCAAGAAGGCTTGTGGAAGCAGCAATAGGATATGCAATTAAATACAATAGAAAAAGTGTTACCCTGGTACATAAGGGCAATATCCAGAAGTTTACAGAAGGAGCGTTTAGAAAATGGGGATACGAGATTGCCAGGGAGAAGTACAGCGACAGGGTAATAACTATTGATGAGTATATGAAGCTGGATGATAGGGAGAGAAAAAATGAGAAAAGAATAATAATAAAAGACGTCATTGCAGATATTTTCTTTCAGCAGGCTCTCACAAGAGCTGATGAGTTTGATGTAATTGCAACCACCAACTTGAATGGAGATTACATATCAGATGCACTTGCCGCACAGGTTGGGGGAATAGGTATAGCGCCGGGAGCAAATATCAATTATGAAACAGGTCATGCTGTTTTTGAGGCCACCCATGGTACAGCACCCAAGTATGCTGGCCTGGATAAGGTAAACCCCGGATCTCTCATCCTCTCGGGTGAAATGATGCTGAGATACATGGGGTGGGATGAGGCTGCTGATCTTATTATAAAGGGACTTGAAAGGACAATAGAAGATAGAATCGTTACCTATGATTTTGCAAGGCTTATGGAAAATGCAAAGGAAGTTTCCTGTTCCGGGTTCGCTGAAGCGGTGATTCAGAGGATGTCTTAGCTGTTTTCAGTTGAAAAAGTAACCTCTAAATGGTTTTTGTGGGAGGGCTAAAGTCTTAAATTGTTTTGTTGGAAAAAGTATTCTTGATAAGTTTCTTTTTAAGTTGTTTAATTGATCATTCTGTTTGATCTGGAGAGGAATAGAGTTTTTTTATTCAAAGACAAATGGTTTCAGGTCTTCTTTATTCGTCAGGTATAGTTCAAGGGGTGTATTTTCTGCAGTTGATATTTTGAAAATAAAATCGCTTTCTATATTGTACAGATAGAGCTCCCTTGTCCAGGTTCCTTTTTCAGCAAGATGCCTTCGGGCTGCAATGTAGATTGAAGAACCGTCTTCTGTAAACTTTATGTTTTCTATTGTAAAGTCAAACTTTACCGGTATTTCTTTTTTATTTCTCAAATCATATATTATGAGCTTTTCACCTTCAAGAATGGCTATGTATCTATCATTGCTGCTTACCCCAAGAACTGTATATGGTTCTTTTTTTATATATGTTTCTGATAGAACCTGTGCTGGTTTTTTATAGAAGATACTTAAAATCTTTGTCCCAACCCGGCAGTAGAACTTAAAATTGCTCAATAGAGGCTCGCTATAGGATTCTTCTATACTCAGAAAATAAAGTGCGTCGCCAGACGGAAAGTTGATGATGGATATATTACCTGGTTTGCAGATAGCCACCGCTGAGCCATCTTCACTGAAAACCAGTGAGGAATTATTTAATGAGAAATCCTTTGATATTTTTATACTCTCTCCACCATATGCTCTGAAAAGGAAGAGCTCGTTACCGCTCTGGTAGACCAGCACATCACCATTTTTAGATTTTTTTACCCAGCTGGCATCTGGATGAATCGTAAATTTTTTGCCTGTACTCACAGAATAATAGCCGAGTTCTTTTCTATTTTTTTTATTGTCCAGATAAAAAACATCTCCATTATACAGAAAACCAATCTTTTCAAACTCTGTTCCATTGACTATTCTTTTTATGAAACTCTTTCTATTTGATATAAGATATATTGCCTGTCTCGATTCCCCTCTTTTTATTGCTGCAGCTACTGTATCGTTGTCGTAATCTATAGCCACTCTGGTAAAGTAGCCTCCCGTATCAAAACCCAACCTGATGCTCTTGCCTTTTTCAATATTATATGTCACGAGGTAATCGTTACCTACAATAATCGAATGATAACTGATAGTTGACCTGTCACCGGATATAGATGGAAGTATGTATATTTTTTCATCAGGTCTATTAACCATCAGTATCTTGCCTGTTTTAGGATTAAAGATATTTAGCTCGAATGTTCTTAAGATTGGATCAAGTGTGGGATTTTTATATCTCACAAATAGTATTTTGTTATTCCTCAACATGTATGCTGAATAGCAGAGGTCATAAAAATCCTCTCCAAATAAATAGGTGACAGAAAGAAATGTAAAAACTATACTTGTTATGATAAAAATGATGAAGTTTTTCTTTTTTATTTGATTTTGCATTGTATTTCAGAAAAGATTATAATACAGGTAATGTTTATTTGTCGAGACTATTTTTTGAAATTTTCTCAGTAAACTTTTGAAACAGTTCCATAGATAGCCGGGGGACTGACAAAATGCAGAACCATGATGAGCCGAACCTTGATAATATCAGGATTGTTCTGGTTAATCCTAAGGGACCATTTAATATAGGCTCAGTTGCTAGAGTGATGAAAAATATGGGTATCCATGAGCTTGCCCTTGTTCAACCTGTGGAGTTCCACACTGATGAGGCTTATCAGGGGGCAGTTGGAGCCAGAGATGTGCTTGAAAAAGCCCTTGTTTTTGAATCCCTTGAAGATGCTGTAAAAGATGTAAATCTTGTTGTTGGCACTACACGGAGAACAGGAAAATCGAGGAGACTTTTCTGTAGTGTGGAAGAGCTCCCTGAAGTTATCTTTCCTGTTTTGAAGAATGGAAAGGTAGCGATCCTTTTTGGCAGGGAGGAAAGTGGCCTTACTAATAGAGAAACTGATCTTTGCAGTATTCTGGTAAATATCCCCGCAAGCAAATCATTTCCATCTTTAAATCTTTCACATGCTGTGGCAGTTGTATGTTATAAAATATTTACAGATGCAATGGTAAAGAAGGTTCCCGATATATCCAGGCCTGTACCGGTAGCGGAGATAGAAGGACTGCTGGATTATATTCAGAGGGTATTTACAGAAATAGGTTTCTTTACAAAAGGAACGCCAGACTATGTAATACCTCTTTTCCGAAAGATTTTTGGAAGAGCGCTTCTTGATGAAGAGGAACTGAAAAATCTCACATATATATTTCACAGATTGTACGGTCTTTGCAGGGAAAACAGGGAGAGTAAGAAGGAAAGGTAGAAATACAGGATTTTATATAGTAATTAATTTTTTCTGGTACACAGTTTTTTTGATGCGAAGGAGGGGACCATGGAGATAAATGGTGTTTCTATAGAGGATGTAAGGCGTCTGGAGGAGATGCTTCATAAGAGAATAAAGGGATTCGAAAGTGCGGGAAGAAAGTATTCCTCTCATCCAGAGGTATACGCCAGGCTTTATAAAAAAGAAGACCTCTTGCAAACCTTAAGTAGGGATGAAGTAGAAATATTAAAAAAATTGATGAGAAAGATTATTGATCACACACTTTTAAGGAGTGATGCCACCAGGGAACAAATTAATAATTTATGCAGAGAGGCCTGTGAATATGGATTTTATTCTGTGTGCGTGAACTCCTGTCATGTACCCTATGTTAAAGAAAGGCTTGAAGGTACAGATGTAAGGGTTTCAGCAACCGTTTCTTTTCCACTTGGAGCTGAATTAACAAAGGCAAAGGTGTGTGAATCAGTGGAGGCAGTCAGGAATGGAGCTGATGAACTGGATATGGTGATAAATATTGGTGCATTAAAGGGTGGGGATTACGCCCTTGTATATGAAGAGCTGAGAGCTATTCGAGAAGAGATTGGTGAAGGCATATGTTTGAAGGTTATTCTTGAAAATTGTTATCTGAATCAGGAGGAAAAGATCATAGGTTGTTTGCTTTCAAAGTATGGTGGAGCCGATTTTGTAAAAACTTCAACAGGCTTTGGAAGTGGAGGGGCAGAACCTGATGATATTAGACTTATGCGGATGGTAGTTGGTGAGGCAATGGGTATAAAAGCTGCCGGTGGAATAAGGAGTTTTGATACGGTATGTGAAATGGTTTTAGCTGGCGCTACAAGGATCGGAACCTCTTCATCAATGAAAATAATTACTTAACAAAGACGCAAGTTGTAAATATTGTTAATCATATGTCCGATTCGTTTTTGATTATATTGTTGTTTTTGTTGGGATGAAATTGATAAACAGTATTTTTGTATAATTTCATTTTGAATCAGGCTTTGATCAAAACTTTCTGGAGTAATTAATGTCTGGAGATGTATTTATAGTTAAAGGCAAACTTTTATCTTTTTTTATAGTTACTTCTATGTTTCTTTGCTCGGTTTTTGTCAGTTTAATTCCAGTGTATGCGGAAAAGGAAGAGGCATATACTTCAAGTGAAGAGTTTTTACCGCTTAGTTCAGTTCCGGAGCAGGAATCGATTAAAAATGGTATACTGAAGCTACAGAGTGGAGGGTTTATTACGGAGGGGAAGATAAAGAGTATAAAAATTCTAAAAGAGAAAAAAGAAATTGTTTTTACTGTAGATGTACCTGATTTTCAGTCTGGGGTGAATCTGTCACTTTATTATGAGTTAGAATCTGTAAACTTTCCTCCAAGGTTGATCTTGAGATTATACGGAGTAAAAACCAGTGAGAAAATTTTTAAGTTTTTCAAAAATACAGAGATGGATATTACAGGTGTTGTACAGAATCCCTTTGATAATAAATACTATGTTGAATATGTAATTTTTTTCAAGGATTGGATCAATGCAACATCATGGTACAATCTGACGGAAAAAAAGCTTACTGTGGAGTACGAGTTTGAAAGTCCTCCTTACCAGAAGGGGTATGGGGTAAGGATTGCCGATACTAAGATAGATCCGTTGCCACAGGTAGTTGAAATTAGAAATAAACTTTTGGAGCATAGCTTTTCCTGTTACCTTCTTATGGCAACCGATTACAGTACTGTGGTTCTCGAATCGCCATTCTATGAAACGAAAGATGAAGCGGTGATGTATATGGAGAATCTTTCTGCATTTGGTTACAACGGAAAACTTGCAATCAGAAACTATCTCGAGTTTCCCAAACCCCACAGGTTTCAGGTTGTATCCGAGGTTGTTATAACGGAGGATAGTGAAGTTAATCTGAAGAATTTTGTTTATGCTGAGTTTTACCCAGAAAAGTTGGTTGAAAAAAAATGGCATGAGATATTTACAATAACCAAGGATACCTTCAGCCCCAGAATCCAGTCAGATCCACATTTACTTGCCTATTACTACTATACACTGAGTGATATGTACAGGAATTACAATACAGAGGATCAGGAAGTATATAACAGTGCACTTATCGTTGCGGTGAAGATGCTGGAGATAGTTTATTTCATATTCAGGGATTCAGACCAGGCTGATGACGCTCTCTGGGAGATTGCGAATATGTCCAGGGAGTTCGGTATTGTTGATGTTTTGAGTGAGAAAGAATGTTATCAGAAAATAGTAGATGAATATCCTGATAGTGTTTATAGTGAGGAGGCAAAAGTAAGACTGGGGTATATTATACCTGGTGGTTATGGGAATAAGAAAAGGTGACAGAAAAGCAGAGGCTATTGATAGTTGTTTTTCTTGTATTTTACTTTATACACTTTCCCTTTAAAAGCGAAAAAAAATGGATGAGAAAATAATCCAGCTTGTAAATCAATTAAAAACTTATCTGATTAAGAGATATGGAAGAAAAATTAGAGAGATTATTTTATATGGTTCTCATGTGAGAGGAGAGGCTACGAAGGATTCAGATGTCGATATACTTGTACTCACTGACGACTCTCTTGATCCTTTTAAGGTTAGAAGAAGTTTAAGCGATATTCTGTTTGACATTCTACTTGAAAATGGTGAGCTTATTTCAGTTATTGTTCTCCCTGAAAGACTTTTTAAAGATTATAATTATCCCTTCATATTAAATGTGAAAAAAGAGGGTGTAAGAGTTTGAAGGAAATAAAGGATTTGATGGAAAAAGCGGAAAAATTTCTAATTACTGCTGAAAATGCTCTGAACATTGGAGATTATGATTCCTGCGTTTCAAGAAGCTATTGTGCAATGTTCTTTATGTCAGAAGCAGCGCTTCTTACTAAGAATTTGATTGCATCCTCTCACAAAGGAGTAATAAGCTTATTTGGAGAGCACTTCATAAAAACGGGAGTTTTTGATAGGGAGATGGGAAAAGCATTAAATGATGCCTATGATAAAAGACTGGTTGGAGATTATGGGATAGGTTTTTTTATAAACGAGGAAAATGCAAGAGATTTGTTGGAATCAGCCCAGAGTTTTGTTAAAGAATTGGAAAATTATCTTGAAATGTGGTTGAAAACAAAAGGAAATGAATGAGCAGGGGTTTGAACTCTCACCTTCATTTAGAGGCTATGGTATGTATTAAAGCACTGGGCCTTAATAAGGAAGATGTATGATATAGTACCTCTTGCCCTAATTTACCCTGATAGATAAGTTTCGCATATCTCCGGACCGTTATGTGAAATACATAAGCACGAAAATTTTAATAGGTCTATCCATATATTTATAATTTGCAGCCGATGGAAATGGCTATGATGGTGGTAGCTCCATAACCCTTGATACAAGAGGTAGGGTACTTTTTACAGGATACAGCTATAACACTTCTAGCAACTCCGAAATGGTGATCTAGCGTTATATACAGTAGGGCGCGAGAGTGGATGACGTTCTCCTCAGCAAATACGGATTTACTCTATAAGGAAATAGAATCATCCGGGACCTTTTTTGTTTAAATTTTGGAATGTGGATTTAGATTTATCTTTAGTCAAAGAACCCCGGTCTGGATTATTTTTTATCTTCGGGAATGATTTTTCATTTTTACATAGGTTCCGGGACAAAATCCGTATCTCTTTTTAAATGCCCTGATAAAGTGGCTGATATTGTTGTATCCCACTGCATATGATGCCTGAGAAACATTCAAACCCTGATGTTCAAGAAGGTACCTAGCGTGCTCCATTCTTATATTTCGGATGTACTCTCCAATCGAGATCCCAAATAGGGTCCTGAATCCAGATTTTAACTTGGTGAGATTCAGGCCAAACTCTTTTGAAACATCTCTCAAACTTGGTGGATTGTTAATTTTATTGTAAAGAACTTTTTTAATTTGATTGAGTTTGTCTATATCTGAGTTTGAGAGTGGTATTGAATGAAAGGAGTTTTGTATTTCATCGAAAAGAAGCCCAAGCCTCAAAGCTATTAGCTCTATAGCTTTTCCCTCCAGGTATATCCTTTTAAGATTGCCATGGTATGGGCAGTTCAGTATCTGCTCTATGGCAAGTTCTATAAGAGGCGTTGTCCAGCTTATATGGAGGTAGTATCCATTTTCTGGATTTTCAAGTGCGAAGAGGAGCTCCTGTGGAAAATCAGATTTTAAACTTGTTACTATTTCCTGTAAAAGGGATGGGCTTATTACAATACTCAACCATCTCTGGTGATTCCCCGGGGGGATATTAAGCTTGAAACTTACATTTGGTGATACAATGTAAGTATTTGAAGGGGCAGCTATAAACGGTTTTTTTAATCTATTTGATGTTCCATAGATGGGTTCCTGTGATAAATTAAATGTAAACTTGAAACTGGATGAATGTGTATCGCCTCTGGCAATGATAGGAATCTTCCCGTTTTTGTGGTCGGTAATCATAATCCCCAGA
Source organism: uncultured Spirochaetota bacterium (assembly GCA_964518675.1). Lineage (GTDB taxonomy): Bacteria > Spirochaetota > B62-G9 > B62-G9 > CAZFGQ01 > CAZFGQ01. Next base: position 3,706 of record CAZFGQ010000006.1, on the reverse strand, counting down.
GAATTGAGAAGCCGTATGAGGGTAAATCCTCCCTCACCACTTTCAGGTGGGACTGTTATTTTCTGTTCGAAGCTTTCCTCTGAAAAGAGAAGGAGCTTTTTTTTATCATTGTTCTTAAATGTTTTCTCTATTTTACTATATATAATATCTGTAATTAACGGTTCTTTATCCATTAAGTTACTCTCTTAATTCATTAGACCTGTGCTCCTTCCCGTTTTTCTGTATTATCGATGATATATATAATTCCACAATAAACCACTATTATTAATATGTCAAATAATATTTTTTTGATATAATTCGTAAGTTTTTAAGTTCCTTCTGTTATCATGTTTATTATTTCTTTTGCATGGTTTAACATTTCCCCTGCTTCTTCTTTTGTTACTTCTGATGGTGGGCCTGGTGGATATCTATCATCGTAATAGAAAGCTGTTAATTTTCTACCAAAATCAATAAATTTCACAAATGATTTATTATACTTTTCTGCTTCAACTAAAAGAGTTTCTATATCATGTATCTTCCTTAATTTCCAGTTATAAAGAACTAAATAACCCCTGAGATATTTTTCTATTGCCTGGTGTAATAAAAATATAACTTCGTTGTAATGACCTCTGTGGTTGAATATTAATTCTGCTGTTTCGAAATCCCTTTTGCCCCTTTCAAACCATTCAAAGGCTATCTTGTTTTTCATAGAGTACTTTTCCTTTCTCCAGGATTTCTTCTATAAAGTTATCACCCATGCTTAGCCTTTCTTTAACTTCTTTACTTGTTAAAACTATTGGTGAAATAGGAATCTTGATTTTTGGATCAAAAATTAGTTTTTTGACTTCTATAAATCTATCAACTCTTCGCTTTTTATCTGTGTCTTTTATAATAAGAAGATCAATATCACTATTTTCATCTGAAGTACCATTAGCATACGAACCGAAAAGAACAATTTTAATAGGTTTATATTTTTTTATAAGTTGTCTGGTAACTTTTTTTATAATTGGATTATTATTAGTTTTAGTAATCATTTATAATACCCGTATACTAGTTTTTAGTTTTCATCTAGTAAAAATATTAATAAATGAGCTTATATGGTACATCGTATATACTGAAGATTTAAGTTTTAAAAGACTTTAACACCGGAAGTTTTTACTAATTGAGATATTTATTCTCAATTACCTTGCAACCTGATTATAAATTAACTTAACAAATAATGGAAGTATAAAAAAGATATTCAATTTTATTATCCTAGATTGCTTCTTCATGGAGCGAGATTTAATTTACTTTTAGACCTTTAATTTTTAAAATGAAAAAGTAAAGTTGTAGTAACATATTTTTAAATTGAATCGTTTTATTGATTCTCGAGGGTATTTAATTGTCAATCAGAGAAAATGTTATTTTTCGAAAGAATCGATCCTAAATAGGCATACAAAATCGAAGCTGAGCCTCTCAGAAATTAAGGTGTGGAACCTGTTCCGGCTTTTCTTTGTTATATCCAGGTATTAATCGCTTTTCTTTCCAGCCAGTACTCCAAGATGCCCTAACTTCAGATCGAGCTGATATATGAGGTAAATGGTCTTATGAGGTTGGGGAACGGAAGCTGCAATGATAATCCCTTTGTAAGGGGCATGTTTTTTGACCCCGAACTGGTCATATCCCAGCCGAAATCTTGGAATCATGAATATCACAAAAAATTACAATTAAACCTTAAAAAATTCCTTTTGGAGCAAAAAAAATTCCTTTTGGAGTAACATTCCAGGCAGAACAGGGGTATAATATTGCTAATGGCATTTTTGTTCGTTGGTTTTCATACTGCAAATATGGGTTTAGCGGGTTTGGCTGTGGATAGCCGTTGAGTTTTAAAAGTTAATTCTTCCGGTTTCTGCCTCTTTTACCTCAATATCCGTTAATCCATTTTGCAGGGAAAATGTCTGAGGTTGAGTAAGTCTAAAGTCAAATATTTTATGGAAAATATTTGGGTATGTAATGTTTTTTCAAATGAGGTTCCAGATGTGTATTGAGAATCCAGCAGAAAATTAAAGGAGGATTTAGATGAAAATTAATAGGAGAAAAAACATATATATAATTGCAGGGTTTGGCCTTTTAATTGTTGCTTCAATTATAGTCTTTTTCTCCTGCACCGCTGGTGTCAATGTGGGAGAGGCCAACAAGGTATTAACTTCATTCAGCATTAAGTGGTCAGAGGGGTTTGATTATACCTGCAAGTCTAATGAACCTTTAGATGTTACAATTAATGCACTTGACCAGGATGGGAATGTATTTAGCTGGAGCGGTACTGTTAATATATCTACTACTAATACAAGTGTTACGGTTAAACCTTCTTCGGTTGATTTAACAAATGGAACAGCAACAGTTACACTGAGATTGAGTCATGAAGCAGCCGAAGCACTTACCACATATATAAAGGTTTTAACAGGTGATATAATAACTCAGCTGCCTATATTAATCACTATTGATATAGCCGCACCGAAGATAAGTGTAAAACAGGGGAGTACAGCCATTATAACAGGGGGAAGCTATGACGGAGGGAGTGCAGTAATAGGATATTATAAAGATATTGTATTCACTATAGAGAATCTTGGGAATGTGGATCTTGAGCTTACAAACACGCCTGTTGCAGTAACAATAAGTGGGGACAGTGAGTTCAATATAGTGAGTCAACCTTCAACAACTACGATTGCACCGGATGGGTCGACAACATTTACGGTGCGTTTAACGCCTGGAGGAGTTGCAAACTATTCTGCAACAATTACCATTTTGAGCAATGATCCTGATACTGGATCTTATCAATTTTCTCTTAATGGGCATGGTATTGAACATGATATTATTGTGAAGCAGGGTACGACTCCTATAAATCCTGGGAGCAGCTATGATTTTGGGGATGTAAATAAGGGGGAGTTGAGTGCATGGAAGGTATTCACTATTGAGAATATAAGCAGTCGATCAATAAATATTAGCAATCTGGAATTAACAGCAGGCGATACCACAGAATTTACTTTGGATACTACCGTAATGAGTTATACACTTTCTAGTTATGAAACAACCACCTTCAGGATAAGGTTTAATCCTATTAGTTTAAATACGAAATTGTCAACATTAACTATTGCAAGTGATTCTGTTGAAGACAGTTTTGAGTTTACAATTAGTGGGAATGGAACATATCCAGAAATTATTATAAAGCAAGGGACTAATAATATTCCATCTGGGAGTGGTTCATATATGTTTAATGATACACCCGATGGAGAATCACTCCCTGTTATTTTTACCATTGAAAACATTGGTACAGGTGTCCTTACCATAAATAATATTACATTAACTGGTCTAGATCCTGATCAATTTAGTCTTGATATAAGTGAGGTGAATACAAGTATTTATGCAGGAGGTAGTACAATATTTACTGTTACTTTTTCCCCTACAAGCTTTGGAGAAAAAACCGCAGTAATAACAGTTTTAAGTAATGACACTATAGAAAATGATTTTAATTTTATTATTAAAGGAAGAATGTATATAGAAAATAAAATTATCGCAGGTTCTGCAGATGATTGGTTTGGCTATAGTGTTTCTATTTCTTCTGATGGTAATAGAATAGTAGTAGGAATTCCATCTGATGATTGGAAGGGTCTAACGGATGCAGGTTCTATTAATATATATACATGGAGTGGTAGTCAATGGGGTGGATATAATCTTAAAGTGAGTGATG
>CAZFGQ010000005.1:26266-69752 GCA_964518675.1 uncultured Spirochaetota bacterium | reverse complement strand
ATAAGGGTTTTTCGCGATGGATTAAGTCATGCCGTTGTGCTATTGATTTAAAATTAAAACTCAATCATTTTTTATTCGGGATTATATTATTAAGGATTTCCATTTCCATTATTTCTCTATGCTTAAGGAAATGATTATTAATTTTCAGGAGTTTAACCTCCTTAAAATCAAAGGACTCTTTTACTTTTTTTGCAATTGCTTCAAGCGTTTCTCCTTCTTTATGAACCTCAAGGAAAATCAGGTAGTCGTACTCTCCAATGAGATTTTCTGAATAGGTTACCCCATCGATATTTTCAAGATTTTTAATTCTATCCCATGCAATCTTTTCATTTACCTCAGCAGAATCTTTTATCAGAAGATATCCTTTAATGCCCATATACACCTCTACCCTTCTATAGATTTATCAACGTCATTATAACAAAAATTTAACGATTTTTCAAAGTAAAAATTATAAGAAAAAAGATACTTTATAACAATTTTTACTATTATCTTAATTTAAAAAGGGTAGGAGTGGAGAAAATGAAATTCATTAAGAGGAATGGGTGGTTTATCGTATCTCTGGTTCTAACTGGTATAATTTTCTTCATAATTGGAATGGGTTCACATCCAGAAAGGGGAGGCGCCGAACAGGCAACTCCTGTACAGCAAATAGTAATAAAAGATGAAGGTGGTTTCGCTGATGCAATTAGCAGAGTTGCCAATGCGTTGATGCCTGCAGTGGTTCATATTGATGTTACGGGTACTGTGGTTCAATCGGTTCCTACATTTCCGTTTGGTGAAGATCCTTTTTTTAGATATTTCTTTGGTCCAATGCCAAAGCAGCGAGAGGTGCCGATACGTGCCCTGGGAAGTGGGGTTATAATAAGCAAGGATGGTTATATAATAACGAATAACCATGTAGTGGAGAATGCAAAAGAAATTACCGTTATGCTTTTTGATAAGACAAAACATGAGGCAAAGCTCATTGGCCGCGATCCAAGAACAGACCTTGCTGTTATCAAGATAAAACCATCATCAAGTATGAAATATGCTTCCTTTGGAGATTCTGATAAGTTAAAGGTAGGCGAATGGGTTATTGCAATAGGATCGCCGAGAGGTTTTGACTGGACTGTTACCGCGGGGATTGTTAGTGCAAAAAACAGAACAAATATTGGTGCCCTTGGGCCAACAGGATATGAAGATTTTATTCAAACTGATGCTGCAATAAATCCCGGAAATAGTGGCGGTCCTCTTATTAATTTGAAAGGTGAAGTTATAGGAATTAATTCACTTATTGTTTCAACCTCTCAGGGATATGAGGGTCTTAGTTTTGCCATTCCATCAAATATGGCAAAAAATATTTCAGAGGCTCTTATCAAAGAGGGGCGTGTTGTCAGAGGATGGCTTGGGGTTAGTATTCAGGATCTTACGCCCGAGATGGCTAAACCCCTGGGTCTTCCTTCAGATTTCAAGGCTGTAATTGTAGCTGAGGTTTTTGAAGGAAGCCCGGCAGAGAAAGCAGGAATAGAGCAGGGTGATATAATCACGTACTTTAATGGTAAGCGGGTGGAATCTGCAGCAGAACTCAGGAACCTTGTTGCACAGACCAGACCTGGTACAACTGTTACCATTAAGTTAATCAGGAATAAGCGTGAAATTGATATAAGGGTTAAGATTGGTGAGCTGGAGAAAGCCCAGAAAATAGCAAAAGGTGAATCTCGATCAGGCTCAGAATTGCTTGGAGTGAGGGTAGAGAAGGTAAGCTCTGAGCTTGCAAAAAAACTTGGCCTGAGAAGGGCGACAGGTGTTGTTATTAAAGATGTTTATCCGGGAAGCCCTGCACAGAAGGCAGGTCTTGAGCCTGGCGATATAATTTTCAGGGTTGGGAATGTTCCTGTAAATAGCCCTGATGAACTGAGCAAACTGATTCAACAGGCATCCAGAGAAGGTGAAGTACTGCTCTTGGTAAGAGATGGAAGGAGCGGAAGAGTAGGGTATATCCTGGTGCCACTCAAGTAATTGTTTTGATTAAAGCGGGTTGCCTTTGAATATTCTGGCTTGAATAAAAGACACTTGTTAAATAAATCCTTTAATTCGAAAATTTTTGTAAAATCTTTGTCAAGAAGGTTGAAAATGTGACTGCTCGAGTGGAGCTATTTGCTTTCTATATAATGGCATCCGAGTGTTTTGGTGTTTCTTCTTGCATACTGGGCTATAAGGTTTCCCACTATTACGCCATTTCTTAATTCGACTTTTGCTCTGGTGAGGTTGGTATTGCGGTAATAATCAGATATTCTCAATCTGAGGTTTCTAAGGTCTGAGACAGCTCTATCGAGCCTGGTAAATGTTCGAACAATTCCCACATAGTTCCACATTGTGGATTTAAGATAGTTCCAATCCTGTATCACGAGGATTGGATCATCGTAGCTTTTGCTCGTGTTTTTTGGATATATCCAATCAGCTACAGAATCGAAGTACTCCTTTTTTGATTCTTCATGCACGGCTGTTTTTCCTGCTCTGTTTCCATATACAAGTCCTTCAAGTAATGAAATCGAGGCAAGCCTGTTTGCCCCGTGTAGCCCAGAGCAGGCAGATTCTCCTACAGCATAGAGACCGGGTAGGGTGCTCTGGGCGTATTTATTTATCAGAATACCACCACAGAAATAGTGTGCCGCAGGTACAACGGGGATTGGTTCCTTTTCAATGTCTATTTTATGTTTCAGGCATTCTTTGTAAATAGTTGGAAATCTTTCCTTAATATTTATTCCCTTTTCATGGTAATGAGCAATGTCCAGGTAAACGTAATTGCTTTCTGTTCTGATAAGTTCATTATAAATTGCCCTGGTTACCTCATCTCTCGGAGCCAGGTCTGCCCATTCTGGCGAGTACCTTTTCATGAATTCCTCACCGTATTTGTTTATTAATTTTCCTCCTTCACCTCGAACAGCTTCAGTTATCAGAAATCCTTCTCCCTCTTCGCTGTAAAACATTGTGGGATGAAATTGTACGTATTCCATGTTTGCTATTTCTGCCCCTGCTCTGTAAGCCATACTTATCCCGTCAGCAGTTGCGCATTCTGGGTTTGTTGTGTAGAGATATATTTTCCCAATTCCTCCTGTGGCAAGTATGGTTGCATCGGCCAGAAACTTATGCACTACCCCAGTTTTATTTTCCAGCGCATAGATCCCAAGGCAAACGTTTTTCTGATACTGGTGGAGTGGATTGGTGGAATTGTGGTGTGTCGTTATAAGATCAATTGCCGTAAAACCAGGGAGAAGGGTGATATTTTTGTATTCTTTAACAAGTGCAAGCATCTTTCTCTGTATTTCCAATCCGGACATGTCATAATAGTGCAAAATTCTTTTTCTGCTATGGGCTGCTTCTTTGCTGAATATATACTTGCCATCCTCGTTCTTCATAAATTCAACACCGGCTTTGCCGATTAGGAGTTCATAAACAAGGTTTGGTCCTTCATCTACCACTATTTTAACAGCTTCTGGATTTGAAATTCCATCTCCGGCTTTGATGATGTCTCTGTATAGCAAATCCTTTGAATCGTCCTCACCAACTACAGCTATTCCCCCCTGGGCATATTTTGTATTTGATTCCATGGGATCCCATGTTTTGGTTATCATTAAAATTCTTTTCCCACTTTCTGCGGCAGCTATGGCTGCAGTACAGCCTGCTACGCCGCATCCAACAATTAAAACATCAACTTTCTCGGTAGTCATTGTTTTTCTCCCGGTAGTTTCACTGGCATTTTCAGTTGTATCTCAGCTTTATAATGAAAGAAGCAAGAGATCCTTAATTTTTTCTTTTGCCTCTTCATATTGTGCATCACTTAACACCATTTTTCCATATCTATTTATGTCGGAGGGTGAATCTATTCGATATATTCTTTCATCCATGTTTTTTTCTCTTTTTATCCCTTCTGGAATTTCTGGTCTTATTCCAATTGCTTTTTCAATATCCTCAGGAAACTTGCCAGGCTCTGCTGTTTCATAGACCACTCCTGGAACATCCTTATCTTCAGGGTGGTTTATGTAATAAATTGTGATAGCTTTCCAGCCCACCGAACCATGCGGATCTAGAATAACTCCAAATTTCTCATATACTTCCATGATTGTACTGTAGTGCTCTTCATTTGTGATGCTGCAGGAGTAGATATCCCGCCTTAATGCTTCGAGGTCTGGCATTTTATCTATTATTCCTGCCTTTATTACGTCTCCCGTCTTCTCATCCCTTTCATCGTACATATGGCCGCCATATAGATCTATTAACCGGGCGAGGTTCGATGGATGGGATACTATCATTGCTGTGCTCGGTGACCAGACTGATTTAGCAGGTCTGTATATCCCTTTTGAGAGAAACTCTGGAAATACTCTGTTTTCATTTACCCCGCACACAAGTCTTTTAACGGGAAGTCCCATTTTTTTTGCCAGTATAGTACCCATCATATCGCCAAAGTTTCCAGATGGAATGCTTGGAATGAAAGGTTCTCCATCCAGTTCCATCCTGGAGTACGCATAAAATGGATATACTGACTGGGGGAGTAATCTTCCAAGACTTATGGAGTTTGCAGAGGTAAAAATATCCTTGCGCCTGAAAACTTTTTCTGCAAACTCTGTGTCGCCAAGAAGTTTTTTTGCCAATTCCTGGCATACATCAAAATCACCGTTAACGGCAAAAGCATAGATATTTTCTTTTAAGGTTGTCATCTGTCTTCTCTGCTCTTCGCTTATAGCATCTGCAGGGAAGAACACAACGTTTGCCACATTATCGAGCTTCCAGAGTGCATTTGCAACAGCCCCTCCCGTATCTCCACTTGTGGCAACAATAACGATTTTTTTTATTTTCATTTGGGCCAGAAAAAAGTTCAAAACCCTTCCGAAGAATCTTGCGGCGAAATCCTTAAATGAATAGGTTGGTCCTTTTGAAAGCCATAATACGTAGATATTTTTTGCTATCTTTTGGAGTTCTGGTTTAATTATTTTTTCGTCATAAGCCTCATCACATATTTTCTTAAAAATTCTTGAGGGAATATCAGGATATACAAACGATAATAAGATTCTGTATGCCAGCTCTGAATAGGATTTGTTTCTCATTTCTTTCAGGTCTTCTCTTGAAAATCTTGGCAGATCCTTTTCCCGTACCATGTACAGTCCGTAATTACTGGCCATACCGTTGAGAATTGCTTCTCTAAAGCTGACACGCTCAGATGGATTATTGGTTGAGTAGTAGAGAATCGGCATTATTATTTACCCCGATGCTTAATTTTGTGATAAAAAATTATTAAGAAATATAATAGAATAACTCTTTATTTTACAGAAAAATAATTATTTACCAATCTTAAATATTTTATGGTATGCTTTTTTGAATAATGAAATTGGCGTTTTATTAGGATTATATGGGAAAAACAGCCATTCTTTTTATTTTTGAGATGCAGTTGTGTTTTAATGGATTTCCTATTCAAGATATCCCAGGGACTTAAGTAATTCCCTGAAGAACTCTGGATAGTGAGCCGTAAATTTCATCTTCTTTCCAGTTTTTGGATGGTTGATTGTTATAGATTTTGCAAAAAGTGCTAGATTTTCATAATCTCCGGCTTTTCTTGAATATAGCTTATCGCCAAGTATTGGATGGCCTGAGGAAGTGCAATGGACCCTTATCTGATGTGTACGACCGGTTTTTGGAAAGAATCTGACCCATGTTGTCTCATTCATGCTGTCTATCACCTCGTACCTTGTTACTGCTTCTCTACCATTTTCGGATACTGAAAATCGTTTCCTATCTCTGGGGTTTCTGGCAATGGGTTTTTCAATTACCCCTTTCTCCGGGAATAGCGTTCCCTTGACTATGGCCTCGTATTCCTTTTCAACAGTTCTTTCTGAAAATTGTTTGGAAATTTCTGTGTGCGCAGGATCATTTTTGGCGATGATGAGGACACCTGAGGTGTCTTTGTCCAGCCTGTGAACTATTCCCGGTCTTTCTTCACCACCTATTGAGGAAAGACTGCCGGTTTCTCTGAAGTGATAGATCAATGCATTTGCGAGGGTATCATCCCTGTGACCACTCCCGGGATGCACTGGTATACCTGGAGGCTTATTGATAACCAGGATGTCATCATCCTCATATATAATTTCAAGTTCCATTTTAAGGGGTCTGAGAATGGGGGGCTTATTTTCGGGAATTATAACCTCAATAATTTCACCTTCTTTGACTCTGTAATGGGGTTTTTTTCTTTGACCATCGACAAAAATACCGCAGACTGTTTCACCTTCGGGGTTGAAATATTTTTTTAATTGGGATCTACTTATTTCGGGTATGTATTTTGCAATGGTATGATCCAGCCTTTTGCTTGAATCTTCTTCGCTAACCCGTATCTTCTTGAGGAGTTTTATTTTCATTGGGAAGATCACTTTTTACACCGAATCTTATGATCAGTATCAGTAATATAATAATTCCAGAGAGAACACAGCTGTCAGCAACATTGAATGTAGGAAATCTTGTCAATCTAAACGAGAGGCTCCTGATGACAATATCAGGTATATCGAAGTCAAAAAAATCTATTACTTCACCTCTTATTATTCTGTCTACCATATTTCCTATAGCCCCTCCAAACACCAGGCCCGTTCCAATCACTGCTATTTTTGGTTTCCTGGGGAGGGAAAAATAAATGTAAAGAATCACTCCAAGTGCAATTAGCGAGGCAATTATAAGAATGGGTGCTTTGGCAGGAGAAGGTTTATCGTCCAGCAAACCAAAAGCTATTCCTGAGTTGTGGATATACGATATTGTAAAAAAATTTCCTATTACATGAATGGTCTGGTTAAGCACCATTTTTGTTTGAACTATATACTTTGTAATTCTATCAATCAGTATCACAAATACGGCTACAGAAGCCATTAAAATTAGATTTTTTTTATTCATTCAAATTATCCTGGTTTTCTTTTTAATATAAGATAATCATTAAAAGCTATTGAAAGAGAAATTCCTATAGAAGATAATGCTAAATATATATATTCGGCACTTGAAAAACTCCCGCTTTTATCTGAGGCTGCACGATACCCGAGAATACCCGCCAATGAAAATCCTGCAGATACGGGAAGGCTTATGAAAAATATTATTTCAAATCTTCTCAGAGAAGATTCCTTCTCAGTGGCTTGCTTTTCTTCAGCTTGTTTTTCTTCAAATAGTGAAATTCTTCTATATAGATTTTCGTATATTTTTTCAGTTCCGTTTTTTGTATTGAATGCAGAGTCTGTATCTGGTTTGCTTGTGCTATTTGTTTTTGCAGTAATTGTTTCACTGTTGCTTTTGATTTTTAAGGTAGCAGGCACTTTAATTGAATCCGGAATGTTGTAATTTATAGGTTCACCTATAGGAAGTTTTTGGCCTGAAGCTGTGATGGAAATGCCTATCAGAAACACAATTAAAAGTATGAATATTTTTATATATAATTTTTTTGATATCAAATGTTTCCACCCTTAGCTTTTCCAGTATTTTGAGTAGAAAAGACCAAGTTTTTCTTTTGTTTCTGCACTTATTTTGTCAGGGGATGTGATAATTGCATATTTTGCTGCCTCTCCACATCCACATTCTCTTTTCTCCGGTATCTCTTTTATAAAACTTTTCAAAACCTTTCCAGCTGCTTCTCTGTTTGCATTCAGGTTTTCTATAATCATTTCTACCGAGACTTCTTCTTCTCCTTCTTTCCAACAGTCATAATCGGTAACCATTGACATTAGTACATAACATATCTCCGCTTCACGTGCGAGTTTTGCTTCGGGGATTGCAGTCATGCCTATGACTCCACCGCCCCACATTCTGTAGAGGTTGCTTTCGGCCCTTGTGGAGAACTGCGGACCCTCCATACATATATATGTTTCATTTGTGTGAACCCTGAATCCTTCTTTTTTGATTGTTTCATAGAGCAGGCCAGATAGCTGGGGGCAGAATGGGTCAGCAAATGAGATATGTCCAACAATCCCATTGCCAAAGTATGTGGATGGCCTGGATTTTGTTCTATCAATGATCTGGGAAGGGATCACAATATCCCTGGGTTTTAGTTCTTCTTTTAGACTTCCCACCGCACTTACCGATATGAGTCTTTCAACACCAAGTTTCTTAAAGGCCCATATATTGGCCTGCACAGGTAATTCTGAAGGAAGAGTTGTATGTCCCTCACCATGACGGGGCAGAAAAGCAACCTTTCTTTCAGATATGGATAGAATTCGAATCGAATCTGATGGTTGTCCAAATGGCGTTTCAATTTCTATTCTGTCAATCTCCTCGATTCCTTCGATACTGTATAAACCTGTACCACCGATAATACCAATTTTTATATTATCCATACACCCTCCCGATCCTTTTTGTGTTTTATTTCGATTATTTTATAGACTAACCACTCTGGTTTGTCGAGTTTATTTTGAGCTTTCCTTGAAAATCTTTAATTTTTATAAGTTTTTTTGATGACTTCTCTCCTTTTGCAATTTCTATGGATTTTTTTGGCACATTAAAGTATTTGGAAAGTTGAACTATTACGTCTCTATTTGCTTCTCCCTTTATAGGCTTTTTGTGTGTATATACATGAATTACTTTTTTTCGTATCTCTACTCTGCTTTGTGAGCTTCCTGTATGTACATGAACTTCAAACACAGGTTCTATTGGTTTTATACTTTTTATTCCGTTATTGTTTTCGGCCATTGTTTCAAATCAGTATCTTCTTTCCCCGAAAATTGCAGTTCCAATCCTTACCATGTTGGAACCCTCTTCTATGGCAATTTCATAATCGCCGCTCATCCCCATTGAGAGGATCTCTAGGTTTAATTCGGGATAGGAATTCTTCAGTTTTTCGAATGTTTCTCTGGTTAAACTGAAAGCTTTTCTGATAAGTTTTTCATCATCTGTAAGAGGACCTATAGTCATAATACCCCTTATTCTGAGTTTGTTCATTTGGATTATTTCTTCCACTAGTTTTGAAGCATCCCCGGGATCTATACCGTATTTTGTTTCCTCCCCACTGGAGTTTATCTCGATGAGAATGTCAATTAGATTATCTGTTCTTTTCTGAATTTCTGCAGCTGTTTCAACCTTATCTATACTCTGAATCATTTTAAAAATCTTAACGGCATCCTTAACCTTGTTACGTTGCAGGTGTCCGACCATATGCCATTCTGCCCTGTTGCCTATTATTTTAAATTTTTCCAGGGCTTCCTGAACCCTATTTTCTCCGATAATGCTGACCCCACACTCAATAGCCTGGATTATTCTTTCAGGTTCCACTGTCTTTGTTACTGCAACCAGGGTGACACTGTCTTTTCTACCGCTTCTTTCCAGGGCTTTTTCAATTTTTTCATGGATACGTTCAAGGTTTTCTTTAATATTTACCATTCTTTCTGTTTATCTCCTGAAAAAAATATTTCTCCGTTTCTCATTATATAATAATCAGCTTTTGTTCCAACATCAATCTTAGAATGGGTTGCCAGAACAATGCCGCTTCCATTTTCATGGTATTCCCTTAACAGATCGAGAACAGCATCTCTTGATTCGGGATCCAGTTCTGAAACGGGTTCATCGGCGAATATATAGAGAGGATTTTTTACAAGAGCCCTTGCTACCATGACCTTTCTTCGTTCACCTCCGGAGAGCTCTGGAGGAAACCAGTTTTTTTTATTCAGAAGGCCGAGTTTTTCAAGCATCTTTTCAGTTTCAATTTTTAGAGATTTTAAAGACTTTTTTAAAAAACCATTTGGAGCGATTATGTTTTCAGCTACCGTCATATTTGCATTCAAAATAATATTTTGAGGAATGAATCCAATATATACCTCTCTGAATCTGGATATTTTTTCATCCCTCGATGAACTTAAATGAATATTGTGATAGACAATTTCTCCCCGAGTCGGTTTCAGGATACCTCCCAGAAGTGAAAGAAGGGTGGATTTGCCACTTCCTGTTGGGCCTGAGACCACAATATACTGCCCCTCGTTAATGTCTATGCTCAACTCTTTAATTCCGGTTATGTATTTTAGATTCTCAGATGTTTTTACTTTGTATATTTTTGTTACTGATATTAATTTTATGCTCAAAATATTCCCCGAAGAAGTTTTTCCATTTCTTTTTTGCTGTTAAGTGCAAATACTATTACCGTGATCAGGATATTTATAACCATTACCGTGAAGAGCGCTCTTAGCGCTGAGAACAGTATGATTTTTATGTATGATTCATATATGCTTTTTATCATATCTATTAATATGCTCTGAGCTCCAAACAGCGCTGTGAGAGTTAGGGTTATACCGGTAAGAGCTCCGGCTGTTGAGAACATTAAGCCCTCAAGGGATAACATAAAAAATAGGTCGGATTTTCTTACCCCAAATATCCTATATATGGCGATTTCTGTTTTTCTGTGTAATATGTTGATATATGATAGACCGAAAAGCACTGAAATACTTACCAAAAGAATCAAAATAGTAATTGAATAGAAAAAATCTTTTAAAGGTCCAATTGGGGGCAATTTGACGATTGATATGGAAAGCAAGGATGAAAATATCCCGGTTGTTAATATTAGGTACATCAAGAAGTACAGTACTGTACTGTGTTTATTTCTTTTTATGTTTGTTAATGCAATCCATAAAATATTTATCAGCATATTGCATGACCTCTTGGCTCGACAAAGTGGATTTTATTTTTTAGATTCTTTCCTACACATGGTTTTTTTGTATCATATTTCTTTTTTGTATCATATTTCATGGTTGGAGATGTTTTCCCACAATTATTAGATAAAACATAACCTGAGAGTTTGTATTTAACAAATACATTATTCTGGAAATAATAAAGCCCCGACTGGTGTCGGGGCCTGTGGGCGATACTGGATTCGAACCAGTGACTTCTACCATGTGAGGGTAGCACTCTACCACTGAGTTAATCGCCCAATTACGCTAAAAATATAACAGATTTACAAAGAACTTTCAATAGTAAGTTTGCTATAAAAAGTTAAGTGCTGGTATCGTGAAAATTATTTAAATATGCATAGTCCTAGGTTATTTTAAGAATTATGTGGTGAGCTTATGATTTTCACCTTGCGATTTTTATAATGATACAAAAATTACTGATGAAAAATAAAGGATTCAGTAAATATTTGTTTTAAATGCTCGAAATTCGCCGACACTGAAAGATTTTTAATTATATTTTATGTTTGAGTTTCTACTTTTAAGAAAACTCAATAATTTGTTCTAATTATCAATTTCTTTTTTAGTTTTTGAGAAAGTATTCAGGAGGAAGGTTTTTAATGAGGATTATGGTAATTTATGATTCAGCTTACGGAAATACCGAAGAGATAGCAAAGGCAGTTGCGGAAGGATTGAAGGATAAAGGAGAGGTTTCTGTTTTCAAGGTTGATAATGTAAGACCGGGTGACATAAAAGATATAGATCTTCTCATAGTTGGATCTCCTACAAGGGTGTTTTCTCCTACAAGAGCCATTGTTGATTTTATCCGGGCAATACCAGAGGGTGCGCTTGAGGGGACCAGGATAGCAACATTTGATACTAGGTTTTCTTTCAGGGATGTTAGATCGAGATTGATGTATAATCTAATGATTATGTTTGGGTATGCAGCCAGACCATTGACAAGGAAGCTTGTCAGGAAAGGAGGCGAATGTATAATAAAGCCGGAGGGCTTTTATGTTGAGGGGTACAGGGGGCCTTTAAAAGATGATGAGGTTGAGCGTGCTTCACGCTGGGCAGAGCAAATTGGAGAGAAGTTATAGATTAGTTATAGATTAATTATAAAAGAGTTATCACACTCATGTTTTTTTTGGGGACGAACTTCGCGTTTCAATTTTTGAACGCAAATTATTGATACAAAATAAAAAAATCGACATTCTTTCTATTATACACCTGTATACACCTGAATTTGAAGAGTCAGAGCTACTTTTTTGGGATTATCATATATCTGGGGTCTGGAGGTGGTAAATTCTCGATTTCCTCACCAAATTTCTCGTAGCCCTTTCTTCCAAGTATTCCATAAGCATAATGTTTGCCAGCTTCAACCCCCGGTTGGTCAAGTGGATTTACACCGTAGAGATAACCCGCAAAGATCGTTTGCACTTCGTACATGTAGAATATCTGGCCAACGGTATATGGATTTACCTCTGGAACTACTATTTCAATGTTGGGTCTTCCTGATTTTGTCAGTGCAAGCATTGTGGCCTTGGCTTCGGCTTCAAAAAGTTCGTTAAGTGTATGCCCACCGAGATATGCAGATGCTTCAAACTTTTCATGAAGAGATGGGATATTCAGAAAGTTTTTGAAGTTCTCCACTCTTAATATGGTAATAACCTTATCAAACGGGCCTTCTCTATAGAGCTGAATCTGTGAATGCTGGTCAACCGCTCCAACAGCTTTAACGGGTGTCTGGCCCGCATATACGACCTCTCCCGTTACTGCGTACATTTTGCCAAGGCTTTCTGCAAGGAGTTGCCTGTACCAGAGTGAGATCTCTGCAAGTGCTTCGGAGTATGGCATTAGAACCGCCACATTAACATTTTTACGTGTGTGTAAATGGTAATGTATAATGGCATTCATATAGGCTGGGTTTTCAAACAGGTTTTCTTTACTTGTTATCCTGTCCATAAATGCTGCACCTTCGAGCACCAGATCTATATCGATTCCAACCATTGCTGCGGGGAATAATCCCACAGGTGAGAGTACCGAAAACCTCCCTCCAACTCCTTCTGGAACTGGAAGAGTTCTGATTTCCATTTCGTCGGCAATATTTCTCATCGCTCCTTTTTTGGGATCAGTCGTTGCAATAACCTGTTTTCTGAAATTGTTTTCTCCTATAATTTCCGCCATGTATTTCTGGAAGAGTAAAAAATTGGCCATTGTTTCTGCAGTGCTTCCAGATTTTGATATTACATTGATTACTGTTTTTTCAGGATCGAGCATATCAAAGAATCCCTGAATCTGGTCGGGATCTATATTTTCAACAAAAAATATTCGCGGTGCGCCTCTTTTTGCTGGAGGAAGGAGATTATGAAATGGGTGTAGAAGGGCTCTTGTAAGAGCGATTCCTCCAAGTGACGAGCCGCCAATCCCAATAACCACAAAGTTTTCTAGTTTTTCTCCCATCTCACTTTTGATTTCACTGACAGTTCTTTTTACTAGTTCTACATCTTCTTTTTTATATGGAAGTTCGTAAAAGGGCAATCCACCGTTTTCCCTTGTTTTAACAAGAGTACTGTGAATTTTTTTTGTTTTTTCAGCATATGATTCAAGTTCTTCTAGATAAATGCATATGGGACTTTTAAGGCAATCCGACATTACATTATTATAATTGTATATTATGGGTTTTTTTAGCATTTTTGCCCCCTTTTAGTCTCTATTAAGTTAGGAGAGTTAGGGTAGATTCTCAATATGAAAATATACTTTATAAAATTAAACTTTTTACTACCAGCTTATCATAATAATAGATTATTATTTTTTTAGCAAGTGATTATGAAGTTTGTATTTTTAACAGAGAGATGGCAGTATGATGGTTTTTATACTCAGGTTTTTTCTTATAGTTTCTCTTATTTTGCTCTTTCTTTTTCCGGTTTTAGACACTTTTGCCGTGAATGAGGAAGAGATAACCTATATCCTTCCTTACGGGTATCCCTTTTATGAACCTTCCCTTTCGGCAAAAAAGGTTTATTCGATAAAACTGAGATTTGGTATGAGTATTTCTGCTGTAAAAATTTTCCAATCCAATAATTTTATCTGGTTTATGTGCCATAAAATCGGGGATGATGAGCGATTTTTTCTACCGGATGTATTTGTCTATTACCGACATGATAAATCGAGGGTAAGAGATTTTATTGTCTCCGGTTTGATGGATAGAGATGAGAGCGCTGGAACTGGTACAGAGAGATATAATTCCTATAATTCGAGTTTTTCCAGAATTTCAGATATTTCCACTGCTCCAGATGTGATTTCAATCGGGATTGATTTTCCCGTTGACAAATGGCATCCGGTACCCCTTTTTTACGAACCTGAAGACCTCATCAGTATCCCTGCAAGGTACAAAGCACCATCTTCAGTTAACAGGGATCTTAAATTGAGAAAAGAAGCTTTATACTGGTTTATTGAGATGATCGATGATGCTGAAAATGAGGGAATAGAAATAAAAATAATTTCTGCATACAGGTCTTCAGCGTATCAGGCTATCCTGTATAGGAGAGCAATTAAAAACCATGGCTTACGTCAAACATGGGTTGCAAAACCTGGATATTCTGAACATCAACTGGGAACCACATGCGATCTGGGAACTGCCGAAAGTGGATACAAATTGACTGTAGATTTTGAACATACCAGGGCCTTTCGATGGCTTATGGAAAACTCATACAGATACGGTATATATCTGAGTTATCCAAAAAACTCAGCATGGTTAAAAGGCTATAATTACGAACCATGGCATTTCAGATATAAAGGTAAATCCAGGTTTAATATCATGAGTAATGAATCGGAGACTTTTTTTACAAGATAGAAGCTGGATAAATAAAATAATCCGAAGGTATCAATTAATTATTATTCAATCGATTCAAAGCAATTATAGTATTAGAAAAAATCATATACTTTAGGTTGCAATATTTGGGCGAATGTCGAGTTTTATGAAAAATAGAAATCCGAATGCAAGATAAAACTTAAAATGTTGCAGTGCCGGCGAACTTCGGACAACTTAAATCTCTATTTATTGATTTCTTTATTTTGTATTGATAATTTGCGTTTCTTAATGAAAGCTCGAAGTTCGCCATATTTAAAAATATATAAAAATGGAGGAAAATGATGAGAAAATTGACTCCGATAATCCTTGGTATTGTTTTACTGATGTCTACGACCCTCGTATATGGACAGTACAGGTATGTTAAGGGACATGCTGCATCTATCTATGGCGATATAAAGTATGGCCCTGGTTTTAAGCACTTTGATTATGTTAATCCAGATGCTCCGAAGGGAGGAATGGTTAGGCTTGCCTCGATAGGTACTTTTGATAGCCTGAATCCTTTTATATTAAAGGGAATCCCTGCAGCCGGGATGGGACTGGTATTTGATACGCTCACTGTGCAGTCGGATGATGAACCTTTCACTGAATATGGACTGCTTGCTGAAACGATTGAAATACCAGGCGATAGATCATGGGTCAAATACACACTTCGAAGAAAGGCACGCTGGCATGATGGTACACCTGTTACTCCGGAAGATGTTATTTTTAGCTTTAAAACACTTGTTGAAAGGGGACATCCATTCTATAGATCCTACTATACTGATGTTGAAGATGTTGTAAAAGTTGGTCCCAGGGAGGTAAAGTTTATTTTCAAAAAGGGATCAAACCCGGAACTACCTCTTATTGTTGGACAGCTACCTGTTTTTTCAAAAGCTTATTACAGGAAGCATCCATTTGATAAAACTTCACTTGATCCACCGCTAGGGAGTGGGCCTTACAGAGTTGTGGATGTTAAACCTGGCAGATCGATAACCTACGAGAGGGTTAAAGATTACTGGGGAAAGGATATTCCGGTTAATAGAGGAAGGTACAATTTTGATAGAATAAGATACGAATACTACAGAGATGAAACGGTTGCACTTGAGGCATTCAAAGCGGGCGAATATGACTTCAGACTTGAGCATATTGCAAAGGTTTGGGCTACTGCATATAAAGGGCCTAATTTTGACAGGGGATATATTATTAAAGAAGAGCTTCCCAATGAAAACCCAACTGGAATGCAGGCTTTTGTATTCAATACAAGGCGTGAGATTTTTAAAGATAGAAGGGTCAGATGGGCACTGAACTATTGCTTTGATTTTGAGTGGATGAATAAGACTCTTTTCTACAATGCTTATACGAGAACAAAAAGTTATTTTTCAAACTCTGAACTTGCCTCGAGGGGACTCCCAGGCCCGGATGAGCTGAAACTTCTAGAACCATTTCGTGATAAACTTCCACCGGAAGTCTTTACCAAGGAGTACAATCCTCCAAAGACAGATGGTTCCGGTAACATCAGGCAAAACCTGAGAAAAGCTCTCTCTCTGCTTCGGGAAGCTGGATGGGTATTGAAGGAAGGTAAGCTTGTGAATGCAAAAACCGGTAAGCAATTTAAGTTTGAGATTCTCCTCGTTTCGCCAAGTATGGAGAGGGTTGCCATGCCATTTGTAAAGAACCTCGAGAAGATTGGTATAAAGGCAGAGGTTAGGGTTGTTGATAGTTCTCAATATGTAAACAGGCTTAATAACTACGATTTTGATATGACCTCGGTTGTATGGCCACAGAGCCTTTCACCTGGAAATGAGCAGAGGGATTACTGGTCAAGCAAAGCAGCTGATACTCCGGGAACAAGGAATCTTGCGGGGATAAAGGATCCGGTTGTGGATGCCCTGATAGAGAAAATAATTCAGGCTCCTTATAGAAAGAGTCTCATAGCCGCATGCAGGGCTCTGGACAGGGTTTTACTCTGGGGGCACTACGTTATTCCTCACTGGCATATAAGGGTTTACAGGATTGCCTACTGGAACAGGTTCTCAAGACCAAAAATAAAACCGAAGTATGCCCTTGGATTTCTCGATACATGGTGGATTGATCCTGAAAAGGATAGGATTATTCAGAGCGTTAGAAGGTAGACGGTTCATTTTGAAAACTTGAAGTTCGCCTTAATAAGATTATGTAACTGAGCACTTTTAGTTAAGTGCTCAGTTTATATTTTTAAGAAATATCTTAAAAATCTTTATTTGAATATCATTTAATGCAGTTTGTAAATATAAATAAATTTTTGGTGGGGGAGTTCTGATATAAATGATCAGCTATATAATCAGGCGAATAATCCTCATTTTCCCAACATTGTTTGGCATAATGGTAATAAACTTTTTTATTATCCAGGCGGCACCTGGTGGACCTGTAGAACGTCTCATTGCTCAGATAAGGGGAACTGCTGTTCAGGCCACATCAATTATAAGGGGTACATCTGGCGAATATGAAACATCTTCCGGAGGCGCTGGCTCAGATACTGGGGAACAATCGGGTGATATTAAATCGAAGTACAGAGGCGCAAGGGGGCTTGATCCTGAGCTTATAAAGGAAATTGAGAAGATGTATGGGTTTGATCAGCCCCCTCTGAAAAGATTTTTGAAAATGATGGCAAGTTATGCAAGGTTTGATTTTGGTGAGAGCTTTTTCAGAGACAAGAAGGTTATGGAGCTCGTCAGGGAAAAGATGCCGGTTAGTATTTCCCTTGGTCTCTGGACGACACTGATCGTATATCTTGTTTCAATACCGCTTGGAATAAGGAAGGCGGTAAAAGATGGAACCCCTTTTGATATGTGGACGAGCTTTATTGTTACAATTGGATACGCAATCCCGGGGTTTCTATTTGCTATTCTGCTTATAATTCTTTTTGCTGGCGGAAATTTCCTTCACATATTTCCACTCAGGAGCCTTGTGTCCGAGAACTGGAGGAATTTTCCTTGGTATAAAAAAATAATTGATTACCTCTGGCATCTGGTTCTGCCAATTACAGCAAGTGTTATAGGTGGCTTTGCAAGCCTGACCATGTTTACCAAAAATGCATTTCTTGAAGAAATAAATAAACAATACGTTTATACCGCAAGAAGCAAAGGGCTTACGGAGAAAGAAGTTCTGATGGGACATATATTCAGGAATGCGATGTTGATAATCATCGCTGGATTTCCATCGGCTTTTATAAGTTCTCTCTTTACAGGGACGCTTCTCATAGAGATTATCTTTTCTTTAGATGGTCTTGGGCTTCTCGGATTTGAAGCAGCAATTAACAGGGATTATCCCCTGATCTTTGGAACGTTGTATTTCTTTAGCCTGCTCGGTCTTTTTTTAAACCTCCTGAGCGATGTAATGTATATGATCATCGACCCGAGAATAGACTTTGAGAGAAGGGAGGTTTGAGTTGGCTAAGCGTCGCCTGTTTGGGATCAGGGTAGGGGCTGTTACTGCAAGAAGAATTGATAATTTCGTCAGGAATAAAAGAGCATACTATTCACTCATTCTTTTTATCACCTTTTTTGTGATCTCTCTTTTTTCAGAGTTTATTGCGAATGATAAACCTCTTATTATTCACTATCAAGGGAAGTTTTATTTTCCAATAATTAAAGATTATTATGAAACAGATTTTGGTGGGGAGCTTGAACTTGAAGTTGATTATAAAGATCCTTACATAATTCAAAAAATAAAAGAAGATGGATGGATGCTGTGGCCTATTATTCCTTACAAATTCGACACTATTGATTATAGTCTTGATGTTCCAGCACCTGCGCCGCCTTCACGTGAGCACTGGCTTGGCACGGATGATCAGGGGCATGATGTTGTGGCCCTGATAATATATGGATACCGGATATCGGTTATTTTTGGACTTTTGCTTACAATTATAAGTTCTGCAGTGGGAATAGTTGCAGGTGCAGTACAGGGTTATTTTGGTGGTCTTTTAGACCTTGTATTTCAGAGATTCATTGAGATATGGTCCTCCATGCCTGTTCTATACATAGTAATAATTTTAACCTCAATATTTCAGCCGACATTTGGGCTTCTGCTTTTGATCCTTTTGCTCTTTAGATGGCTTTCGCTTGTAGGTGTGGTTAGAGCAGAGTTTTTAAGGGCCAGGAATTACGAGTTTGTCATGGCTGCTAAAGCACTGGGGGTGAGAAACATAGTTGTGATGCTGAGGCACATTCTTCCAAACGCAATGGTATCAACCCTGACCTTTCTTCCTTTTATTTTGAATGGTTCGATTGTTGCACTTACTTCACTTGATTTTCTCGGCCTGGGGTTACCACCCGATGCCCCTTCTCTTGGGAGGTTACTTGCTCAGGGTAAGGCAAACCTCCAGGCTCCATGGCTCGGTATATCCTCCTTTGTTGTGCTGGCTGTTCTACTCTCGCTTTTGATTTTTATAGGTGAGGGTGTTAGAGATGCGTTTGATCCAAGAAGGAATTTTTAGGGGATGAAAATTTCCTGAAAAAAGAGTTTTTAAGTTGCTAAAAACAAATAGTGATGGAGTTATATTTTTAAAAAAAATTCAGGCCAGAGGAGACTTCTTTGAATCCTCTACTAAAGATAGAGAATCTCAGCGTTGATTTTATTCTTAAAAACAGAGTGATCAACGCTGTTAAGAATGTAAGTTTTGAAATCAGGGAAGGCGAAAGTTTTGCTCTTGTTGGTGAAAGTGGTGCTGGTAAATCTGTTACAGCACTTTCAATTCTAAGGCTTTTACCCCCGGGAAGGGCGAGGTACACATCGGGCAGGATATTTTTCAAGAGTACTGAAATTCTTGGAGCCCCTGATGAGATTCTTCTAAGGATAAGAGGAAATAGAATAACAATGATATTTCAGGAGCCCATGAGTTCGCTTAATCCTCTGCATACAATAGAGAAACAAATAGGTGAGGTTATAAGGATTCATCAAAAATTGCCTGAAAACAGGATCAAAGATAAGGTTATTGAGCTTCTCAGGCTTGTAGAGCTTGAAGAGGCTGAAAATAGGCTTTTCTCGTACCCCCATCAACTTTCAGGGGGCCAGAGGCAGAGGGTAATGATAGCTATGGCCATTGCAAATAATCCCGATCTTCTGATTGCAGATGAGCCTACCACCGCTCTTGATGTTACGGTGCAATCTGCCATTCTTGATCTTTTGATTAACCTGAAGAATAAACTGGGAATGGCCCTGTTTCTGATCACCCACGATCTTTCAATAGTCCAGAGGATTTCAGAGCGGGTTGGTGTTATGAAGGATGGTGAGCTTGTTGAAATTGGAGAGGTCAATGATGTTTTTTCAAATCCTTCACACCCATATACGAGGTATTTATTGAACTCGAGGCTCGAAAGATTGAAGGCCGCAGAAACGGGTAGGGGAAGGCCATTGGTTAAGACGGATAATCTCAAGGTTCATTTTCCAATTAAAAAGGGTGTGTTCAGAAGAATAGTTGGATATGTAAGGGCAGTTGATGGTGTTACGGTAGAGGTATATGAAGGAAAAACCCTGGGTGTTGTTGGTGAAAGTGGTTCTGGGAAAACAACCCTGGGGCTTGCGGTATTAAGGCTTATTCCAAGCGAGGGAGAGGTTAAATACAGGGATATGAGTCTTAAAGATTTGAAAAGAGAAAAGCTCAGGGTTCTGAGAAAAGAAATTCAGGTAATTTTTCAGGACCCCTTTGGAAGTCTGAATCCCAGATTTACAGTTGAGGAAATTGTGGGTGAGGGGCTCAGGGTTCATTTCAGGGACATGGACGAAAATCAGAGGAGAGAGGTTATCATATCTGCCCTGGAAGAGGTTGGACTTTCGGCTGATATACTTGATAGGTATCCACATGAGTTCAGCGGGGGGCAGAGACAGAGAATAGCAATTGCAAGAGCTCTTGTTTTGAATCCCAGATTCATAGTGCTTGATGAGCCAACTTCCTCTCTCGACATATCCGTACAGGTTCAGATAATAGAGCTTCTCAAAAAACTTCAAAAGCAGCACAATATTGCATACCTCTTTATAAGCCATGATTTAAGAGCAATCAGAGCTTTAAGCCATGAGATAGTTGTCATGTACCGTGGAAAGATTGTTGAAAAGGGAACACCGGAGGAGATATTTAACAATCCGAAGAATGACTATACAAAAATGCTTATAAAATCTGCAATGAGTCTTTCAGGTTTTGAAGATTAATTGACATAAATGCTTTTCTCTGTTATTATCGTTCAAACTTCTACAGCGATTTTGATAATAAATTGCTTAAACCGAAATGAGTTATTCTGAAGGTGTCCCCGGTAGATTTTCTGACCATAGTATAAACTTCATTAATTTCTAAAATGATTGAGGTGAGGAAACAGATGCTTCTCGGAACCATTGTGAATGTGGGAGCTGTAATAGCTGGAAGTTTGATAGGTGTACTTATAGGCAAGGAGCTACCAGATAGGATAAGATCAATAGTTTTTCAGGCAATAGGCATTGCAACTCTGATCATTGGATTTAAAATGGCCATTGAAACAAGAAACATTCTAGTGCTCATATTTAGTCTCCTTGTTGGTGGTATAGCAGGGGAGTTTATTTCCCTGGAAAAGGGACTTGAGAAACTTACGAATAAGCTTAAGCTGAAGGCTGGTTTTAGCTCTGAGAAATTTACCGAAGGGTTACTCACCGCTTTTCTAATATTCTGTATGGGCTCAATGACCATAGTAGGCTCTCTAGATGAGGGCCTGAGGGGTGATCATTCTGTGCTTTTTACCAAATCAATCCTGGATGGTTTTACATCAATAGCCCTTGCTTCTACTTATGGAATTGGGGTTTTATTTTCTATAATTCCTCTTTTTCTTTATCAGGGCAGCATTACCATCCTCGCCGTTTATACCAGGGATTTCTTTACACCGGAGATTGTGTCTCAGCTCACCGCAGTTGGAGGTGCCATGATCATCGGAATAGGTATAAATCTTCTTGGACTTACAAGAGTAAGAGTTTTAAATCTTATTCCATCATTGTTTTTTGCGGTGGGTTTTACGCTGATCGAAAATATATTTGTTTAATTTGAAAATAGATCAGTAGTAGGGTAAATATCATTTATAAATGATAAAATCTATGAAAGATAACCAAGGAGTATCTGAAAGAAAAAAACAAAATAAGGATACCTTGCAATCCTTATTCACTAAAGTTTTAAAACAAAATATATTAATGGTGATTGGGTGAATATAGAGTTTGTGAATATTGAGATACGAAAGTAATAATCATTGGGAGGAGTGGGATATGGAATGCAACAAGGAGAGGAACCTTTCTTTCTGTACATGTACCTATGAACCGTGCTCGCGCAAGGGTGTTTGCTGTGAATGCATACAATATCACAGAAAAATGGGTGAAGTACCGGGATGTTTTTTTTCAAAAAGCGGTGAGGCCACATACAACAGATCAGTGAGAGCATTTATAAATGACTGGCAAAAAAATCCATGGTGATAAAACAACATGGAGTTATATAGAATATTTGTGGACGTTTGGGGAAATAAAGTTTTTTTGCTTAGAGCGAGCTTCGAGTTTTCATTATGAAACGCAAATTATTGATGCAAAATAAAAAAATAAACAAATATTGATTTAAATTGTTCGAGGTTCACCGGTACTGCAACATTTTTGGTTTTATCTTGCATCCAAATTTCTGTTTTTCAGAAAAGGCGACATTCGTTCTGTTTATTAAAAAAAGGCGAATTAAATGGGAAGAATAATAATCTTGCCGGAAGAAGTTACTCATAAGATAGCAGCCGGTGAGGTAATAGAAGGTCCATTCTCGGTTGTTCGAGAACTTATCGATAATTCAATTGATGCGGGTGCAACTGAAATTCAAATCGTCATCAATAATGGGGGGAAAGACTTCATTTTGGTTCGCGATAACGGGTGTGGAATGGATGAAGCTGATGCTGTTTTGTCAATTCAGAAGCATTCTACAAGTAAAATTAAGAGCGCTGAGGACCTGTTGAGGATAAGAACCCTTGGTTTTCGTGGTGAGGCCTTGTCGAGTATATGCGGGGTGAGTGATTTTCAGATGATTACTGCGGTGGCTGAGAATCCAATGGGCACAGCTCTGAGTTGCTCATTTGGTGGGGAGATATCTTCAGCACCGTGTTCTGCAAATCCAGGAACTGAGGTTAGGGTTCGAAACCTGTTTTTTAATCTTCCGGCGAGGAGAAAGTTTCTCAGAAGCAACAGAGCTGAGTTTTTGAAAGTAAAAAGTGAGATTATTAAAAAGGCAATTCCATTTTATGGTGTTGGATTTCGTTTTATAAGTGATGATAAGAAGATTTTTAATCTTCATCCAGCCGAGGAAATCAATCTCAGGTTTCTACAGTTATTTGGATATGAATTGGTAGAGGCTCTTAAGATATTTCATGCAAGGGGAGATGGGTTTGAAATAACAGGATATATTACAGGCAAGGGTTTTTCAGTTTCAAGTAGGCGCCTTCAGTACGTTTTTGTAAATAGGCGACCCGTTGAAGAGAAATCAATAATTTATACGATTAATGAAGCGGTTAGGGGGTTTAATCCGCCGGCAAGATATCCGGCATGTTTTGTGTTTATCGATGTTGAGCCTGATGGTATTGATGTAAATGTTCATCCTGCAAAGCGTGAGGTAAGATTAAAAAAGCAGAAGGATATTAATAGGACTATCTATGAATCCATCAGGAATATATTAATAACCCGGGCCCATGTTGGTGAAAAGAGTGAAGATAACAAAGCAAAGGTGGATACGTCCTTGGATGTATCAGTTGTCGATAAGAAGTTTCTATTTGATCATGATTCGTCCGGTGGAATTCACACGCCGGGGAAAATAATAACCCCCGAGGTACATACTGAAAATTCCAGCTATAATTCAAATATTCCGAATTCAGATATATATTCAGATACATATAAAAAGAAAAAAGGTTTTAATGCTTACGGTGTGGTGCAGGAAAATCCCAGTGGTTCATTATTAAGGAGCCCGGACTTATCCAAGATTGATTTTTCTGATACTTATTACAGAGGTTCTCTTTTCAAGAAGTTTCTTTTGTTTGAAAGTGGGAATTCTATTTATCTGGTTGATCAACATGCTGCCCATGAGAGGATAATATTCGAGATGCTTCGAGGTGAGGCCAATTCTTCTGGGATTCAGCAGAAGATGCTTCTTTTTCCATCGGTAATTACCCCACCGGCAGATATGTATCACAGGATAGAGGAAAATATTGAAGAGTTTGTGAAAGCTGGATTTGATATAACTCCTTTTGGTGAGGATAGTTTTAAGCTTGATGCTATTCCAGGTTTTGTTCCTGAGAAATGGGAATCAGTGGTTATCTCGGAGTTTTTTGATGAGGTGTTTAATAAGGGTTTTTCTCTTAAATCAGAAGACATTCAGAAAAGGTTTCTCATAATAACTGCATGCAGGATGGCGATTAAAGAGGGTGACTCAATTGATGAGAAAGAAGCGTATTGGCTTTTTAAAGAACTTCTAAAAACAGATGAACCCGGTAGCTGTCCACATGGAAGACCCACAGTTCTTTTAATTGATGAGAACACCCTCGATAGATTTTTTCTCAGGAAATAGTCAAAATATTCCCAGACCTTTGAGAGTAATTGTAAATAATAGTTCAGTACTTTCCATTGGCTTGAAATAGATCTACAGGACTCATGGTTAGTATGGATCGTATGGACTTATCTCCAGCGAAGATTAGTGTTTACAGAAACTGTTGAGGAGTTAATTATGGTGAAAAGAGTGGATCTTGAAAAATGGCTCAATGATTACCTTAACGTTTCCCAGGTGAATGACTGGCTACCAAATGGACTTCAGATTGAGGGCAGAGAAGGGATTGAGAAAATTGTGACCGCTGTTAGTATCAACATGGATGTAATTAAAAGTGCGGTGGATGAGAAAGCAGATGCTCTTATCGTTCACCATGGTATGTTCTGGCAGAAAGAGGAACAGAGAATAATAAATTACAGGAAGAGTAGAATAAAACTTCTTCTTGAGCATGATATAAACCTGTTTGCATATCATTTGCCGCTGGATTATCATTCGGAAATAAGTCATAATAGGCTCATTTTAGAGGGAATATCAGCCACAAAAATTGTTAATCAGGCATCTTTGCCAAGGGAACTGGATGTTGGTCTTGCAGGTTATTTCGAACCACCTCTTCCAATAGATCAATTGCTCAAAAGAATCGAAGATTTTTTTAAGAGTAAACCGGGAGTTTTCTTGTTTGGCGAAAAGGATATACATTCTATATTCGTCGTCAGTGGAGCGGGAAGAAACCTCACAGATAAGGTGGCTTTTGCGGGCTTTGATACCTACCTCACAGGAGATGTTTCTGAAACAATTCCTGCAATCGCAAAGGAAACTAAACTCAACTATATCTACTGTGGACATTATAATACCGAAAAGCCAGGGATTATTGCACTTGGACAGAAAATAAAGGAAAACTTTGATGTGGATGTTCGATTTGTAGATGTACCGAATTCTTTATAGGTTTAATTGTCGATAGGGGATTGATCAATCAGGTTCCTGGTTATTTTGGTTGGTAACTATGTACATTTTTTCAATGATTTTGCAAATCACCATAAAAATTTGTATTTGATGATTTGTTATACTAAAATTTAAAGGTCATTCTGTGGGGTATTAAGTTTGAGCTTCATTATTGAAATTCAAAGAATGAAAATTCAAAGGTCGCCCTGTAAGTTTTTCACAAGCTAATTTAAAGGGGCTTTTAATGGAAGCCAGAAAAACGACAAGATATCCTGTAGTAAGTGGATTATTTTATCCGGATGATCCAGATGAATTAAGAGTTGTGGTTCAGAGATACATTGATGATGTGAATATTGATGATGTATATGGTGAAATAAGTGGGCAGACGGGCCTTGAAAAACCCGAATCTATAAGACCTCTCGGAATAATTGTTCCTCATGCCGGATATATATTTTCATGCAGGCTTCAGGCTATTTCGTATTGTGTAATAAAGGGATTTCCAGTTGATACGTTTGTGATTTTAGGACCGGCCCACCAGAAAATTTTTAAAGGCATATCCGTGAATTTGGATGAAGAATATGTGATCCCGATTGGCAGGGTTGAAGTTGATAGAGAAGTTGCCGAAAGTATTCTTTCCCATCATAAAAAGATTACAAACAAGGAAGATGCGCATCTGTCGGAGCATTCAATTGAGGTTCAACTACCATTTATAAAACTGCTTTTTCCAAAGGCAAAAATAGTGTCTATACTTTTTGGAGAACAGACTATTGAGAATGCAGAGATTTTAAAAGAGGCTCTTATCAATGTTTTTGCAAGGATTCCGAGGAACTACATGATGGTGGTGAGTACTGATCTATCCCATTACCATACAAGAGGGGAAGCTGTTAAATTGGATAGTTGCCTTATGGATGATCTCAGAGCAGTGGCTCCCGAAAAACTTTATAATCATATTATGACGAATAAAGCGCAGGCATGTGGCTATGGTGGGATTCTGACTGTACTGATGTTATCCAGGGATAAAGGGATGTCTAAATCTGCTGTACTTTCTTATATGGATTCAGGCAGGGTTTCTGGTGATCGAAGAAAAGTAGTTGGGTATGTTTCATGTGTAATTTATTAATCTAAGAATTTCCTCTACGATTCTGCTTTAACCTGATAGTATCCATTCGATTTCTTTTGTTTTCTGAAACGCGCTGTCCTCATTAATATATTTGTTATTGATATTTCCATTTAAAAAATCCAGTATTTGTGGTAAAATTATTCTAATTCCGCAGATAGTATTAACAGGAGCGCTATGATGTCTGAAGATAAGAGCCTTAATAATTGCGAGAAAAAATTATTACTTGATCTAGCCAGAAAAACAATAAAAGCCAGATTAATGGGGATGAATCCACCTGATATTGTACCAGAATCGGATAAGCTGAAAGAGCCAAGAGGTGCCTTTGTTACACTTCATAAGAATGGTCAGCTCAGGGGATGTATTGGATATGTAGAGCCGATTAAACCTCTCTATCAGGCTGTGATTGACATGGCCATAGCAGCAGCTTTTCAGGACCCTAGATTTCCGCCTTTGAGCAAAGAAGAGTTTAATGCAATAAGTATAGAAATTTCGGCAATGTCTCCGTTAAAAAAGATTAAAGATGTGAATGAGATTCAAGTGGGTGTGCATGGAATACTGATAAAAAGGGGATTTTATCAGGGACTTCTCCTCCCACAGGTTGCAACTGAACAGGGTTGGGATAGGGATACCTTTCTTGAGCATACCTGCTATAAAGCAGGGATGGGCCCTGATTGCTGGAAGCACCCAGATACTGAAATCTACATTTTCTCGGCAGAGGTTTTTTCTGAGGAAGATTTAAAAGAATAGATAATTCTTCTTAAATATTTATTTTACCTCAAGAGATTGGATTTATCTATGGTCATAAATGCTGTAAGGTTTTTGATCAAGTTTTATCCCTGTTAAAAAAATGGACAAATTTTTTTATTTTAAAACTCACATTTAATATGTTTTTTTGGACCTTTATTTAAATAAATTCCAGATTAAATTATTTTCAATTATAGTTTCATATTGTAAACATCTCGATTGACTTTTGTGTTGTATGGTAATAATTTCCCTTTAAATAAATTTATTCCCCAATTTAAGGCCTCCAATAATGAAAGCTTTAATAATGTTAGAAGATGGCTGGCATCAATTTTGTGAAAGCTTTACAGGCGTTGGAGAGGTATTCGGCGAGATTATTTTCAATACTTCTCTTACAGGCTATCAGGAGGTTATTACTGATCCTTCCTATAGAGGGCAGATAGTTGTAATGACCCAGAGTATGATGGGTACATATGGAATGAGAGAAAATGAGAGCGAATCAAGAGCAATTTTTGCTTCTGGAATGGTTGTAAGGGAATATGCAGGAGTGAGTGCTGTAGAGGACGGCAGGTATTACTCAGATCTATACCCAGTAGTTTCAAGAAATAATTCAGAAACCTTGCGTGATTCAGAGATTGGAGTCTGGGAGGATGATGATTTTTCAGGCGAGAGTAAGAAATACAAAGATGCCATTAGCGGTAGTCAAATTGATAGAAATATAAAACACAGTGCTGTGAACAATAAAATTACGGATACTCTTGGCGATTTCCTGAAGAATAGAGGTATTATGGGTGTTGAGGGTGTTGATACAAGGGCATTAACCAGGCATATAAGGGATAGAGGGGCTATGAGGGCCGGGATAAGCACAATAACTCTGGAACCTGAGGAACTGAGAAAAAAGGTCCTCGCATCTCCATCAATAGTTGGTAGAGATCTGGTTAAAGATGTGACAACGCCCAATGAGTACCTTTTCTCGGAAGGGGAGAGATGCAGGATAGCCGTTATTGATTGTGGTGTTAAACTCGGGATCCTTCAGCAGCTTGCGTTGAGGGACGTCAGGGTTGAGGTTTTTCCATCTGATGTGACAAAAAAAGATATACTTAAATCCAGACCGGATGGTGTGCTTTTTTCGAACGGACCCGGTGACCCGGCTGCTCTTCCCTATCTTGTGGAGCTTGCCGATTCTCTGCTGGGAGAGTTTCCTGTTTTTGGCATATGTCTTGGACATCAGATTATGTCACAGGCTTTCGGTGCAAAAACGTACAAACTTAAGTTTGGCCACCACGGAGGGAATCATCCTGTAAGGGATGAGAATACAAAAAAAATATATATTACCACCCAGAATCATGGGTTTGCAGTGGATCCTGAGAGTTTCGGCTCGAAGAACTGCAGGGTAAATTTTATAAATCTAAATGATCATACTGTGGAAGGATTCTATTGTGAAGATGTTCCCATATTGAGTGTGCAGTTTCATCCTGAGGCGGCACCAGGTCCACACGATACGCAATTTCTGTTTGATAATTTTATAAATATGGTTTGCAGGAAGAATGCCTAAGAGAAAAGACATTAAAAAGATACTTATAATAGGTTCGGGTCCAATCGTTATAGGGCAGGCATGTGAGTTTGATTATTCAGGAACACAGGCGGTTAAGGCGCTGAAAGAGGAGGGATACCAGGTAATACTGGTCAATAGCAATCCGGCTACTGTGATGACAGACCCTACCATGGCTGATCGAACGTATATAGAGCCCCTGACCGTTGAATCTGTATCGCAGATTCTTGCAAGGGAAAGACCCGATGCAATTCTGCCAACACTGGGAGGCCAAACGGCGCTTAACATTGCGACTGCTCTCGCAGATGCAGGTATCCTTGACAGATTTGGTGTTGAAAGTATTGGAGCAAATATAGATGTGATAAAAAAAGCAGAAAAAAGAGAGCTATTCAAGCAGGCGATGGAGGAGATAGGGCTTGAGACCCCGAAAAGTGAAATAGCCGGTAATCTTCAAAAGGCAAGAGAAGTAATAGAATCAATTGGACTTCCAGTAATAATAAGGCCTAGCTTCACTCTTGGAGGGCAGGGTGGGAGTGTGGCCCATACAATGGAAGAAGCGATGAGAGCCGTTGAGATAGGTCTCGAAAACAGTCCGATTCATCAGGTTCTGATAGAGGAATCGATCGAGGGCTGGAAAGAGTTTGAATATGAGGTCATGAGGGATAAGAATGATAATGCTGTGATAATATGCTGTATTGAGAATATTGATCCTATGGGAATTCATACTGGTGATAGTGTAACTGTTACTCCACCGATGACTCTCTCCGATCGACAGAATCAATTTATGAGGGATGCTTCGATTGCGATATTGAGAAAAATAGGTGTGGAAACCGGTGGCTCCAATGTTCAGTTTGCCCTAAACCCGAAAACTGGTAGAATTGTTGCGATTGAGATGAATCCCAGGGTGTCACGAAGTTCTGCACTTGCTTCTAAAGCCACGGGTTTCCCGATAGCTAAGATAGCTGCAAAACTGGCGGTGGGTTATACCCTTGATGAAATACCAAATGATATTACAAAAAAGACACCGGCTTCATTTGAACCTGCTATTGACTATGTTGCTGTAAAGTTTCCCAGATTTGCATTTGAAAAGTTTCCAGGTATTCCCCGTATCCTTGGTACTCAGATGAAATCAGTGGGAGAGGTGATGGCTCTGGGAAGAACATTCCTTCAGGCCGTATTTAAAGGATTGAGGGCACTTGAATACTCCACCCATTGGCTGGAAAATCTGAGAAATCTCTCCACGGAAGAGATTATTGAGTATATAGGACAGAAATCTCCTGATCGGGTTCCTTACATTATAGAGGCCCTGAGAAGGGGAATCGATAAATACAGGGTTTCGAAGCTCACTCTTATAGACCCATGGTTTATTGAGATGTTTGGCAAAGCATCAGAAATGATCGATCTTCTTGAAAAGAACCCTCTGGATGAAGAGACTTCAAGAAGTGCGAAATTAATAGGTTTTTCGGATCTGGATATTGGAATCATCAGTGGTCTTGGTGAGGAAGAGGTTAGAAAATTAAGGAAAAAATATGAGATTAAACCAGTTTTTAAAATAGTTGATACCTGTGCCGCTGAGTTTGAAGCATTCACACCGTACTTTTACTCTAGTTATGATCTTGAAGATGAAACCTTTGTCAGTTCTGGCGAAAAAGTTTTAATACTCGGAAGTGGACCAAACAGGATTGGACAGGGAATAGAGTTTGATTACTGTTGTGTGCAGGCTGCATTTCAGTTGAGAGATATGGGATACGAAAGCATCATGGTGAACAGTAATCCTGAAACTGTGAGTACCGATTATGATACATCGGATAGACTATATTTTGAGCCGGTAACATTTGAGGATGTTATGAATATTGTTGAGAAAGAAAAACCTGTTGGTGTTATAGTTCAGTTTGGGGGGCAGACCCCTCTCAACATTGCGAGAAGATTGGAGAAAAATGGGGTCAGAATCCTCGGAACATCACCTGAGTCGATTCACAGAGCTGAATCCCGTGAAGAGTTTGCAAAGCTTGTTGATCAGTTAAACCTAAGACAGGCAAAGAATGGGACCGCCAGAAGTATAGATGAGGCGGTTACCATTGCGAGGAAAATTGGTTACCCTGTGCTGGTCAGACCCTCCTATGTACTGGGAGGAGCTAGAATGGCAATACTTTACGATGAAGCTAAACTTATTTCCTACCTGAAGGAGCATACAAGAGTTTCTGATGAAAATCCACTTTTGATAGATGAGTTTCTTGAAGATGCTTTCGAATACGATATTGATGCTGTTAGCGATGGGAAGAGGGTTGTTATTGGAGGAGTGATGCAGCATATTGAAGAAGCTGGTGTTCACTCGGGTGATTCTGCCTGTGCATTGCCGCCGGTTAAATCCAAGCCCGAATGGA
Organism: uncultured Spirochaetota bacterium; assembly: GCA_964518675.1. Classification (GTDB taxonomy): domain Bacteria; phylum Spirochaetota; class B62-G9; order B62-G9; family CAZFGQ01; genus CAZFGQ01. The sequence goes on along the minus strand of CAZFGQ010000005.1, from coordinate 38,970 downwards.
TTTCGGAGATGATTGAACAGACACGTAAAATTGCACTTGCTCTGCAGGTTAAAGGACTTATCAATATCCAGTTTGCGGTTAAGAGTGACAGAGTATATGTACTTGAGGTTAACCCCAGGGCTTCAAGAACGGTACCTTTTGTCTCGAAGGCTACCGGTCTTCCCCTTGCGAGGATAGCAACGGCAATAATGATGGGAAAAACACTTGATGAACTGGGTATAGAGGAGAGACTTGAACCACCATATGTCTCAGTCAAAGAATCAGTTTTGCCTTTTAATAGATTTCCCGGTGTGGACCCTCTGCTCGGGCCAGAGATGAGATCTACTGGAGAGGTTATGGGGATTGGCGCATCTTTTGGGGAAGCTTTTTATAAAGCCGAAATGGGTGCTGGAACGCCTCTTCCCACGAGAGGTACCGTGTTTATAAGTGTGAATGATAATGATAAACCGACGATACTTCCAGTGGCTAAAAAGCTGGGTGAGCTTGGCTTTAAGATAACGGCAACAAGGGGCACAGCAGAGTATCTCTGGAAACATGGGGTTTGGGCTGATGTCATCCAGAAAGTGCATGAGGGGCATCCAAATGTGATTGATTATCTTAAAAATGGGAGGATAGATCTTTTTATAAATACTCCACTGGGTAAAGAATCACAGATGGACGATTATAAGATACGTGTTGCTGCAATAGCTCACGGTATTCCTTATACCACAACAACCTCGGCTGCCGTTGCTGCTGTTGAGGGGATTGAAGCCAGGTTGAACAATCACATCTTTGTCAGGCATTTACAGGAAAATAGTATTTTTTCACTGAAGCAGAAAAAATGAGCAGGCTCAGTACTGCTCTATGGTTGAAATATAGTCGTAAAGCATTCCGGGATAGTTGTTCTCAACAAGGTTAATTACTTTATTCATGACGCTCTGCAGAACCTGAGTATCGTTTGACACGTATACAAATCCGAGAACTGCTCTGGTGAGAGAATGGTTATCTTCTATCTCAGAGATACTCACCCTGAATTTTGACCAGACCCTATCTTTTATAGCTTTTACAACTCGTCTTTTGTCTTTAAGGGATTTTGATTGAGGGATGACAAGGGTTGCCTTTGCTATCAAAACCTTCATTTTTTATTTTTCCTGTTTGCAGGGGTATATCTTAATATATTTTATTTTTCAAACAACGGAAGAAATTGCCAATTTATTTTCAATTTTTCATTCAATCAGCTGTATTCCAGAATCTCCAGTAATGCCTTGAATATGGGTTTATCCGCAGCTATTACTGTTAATCCACCATGCTCTTCTATTATTTTAATGCTTTTTCCAGCGAGCTCAACAATTAAAGCTGCAGCGGCAATATCCCATTCATTGAGCCCTTTCTGTACAAACCCATTGAATCTTCCCAGCGAGAGGTAACTCAAATCAAGGGCAGCTGAACCGAAAAATCTTATCTTTTTAATTCTGCTGAAAAGGTTTATCAGGATGTGTTTGCTATTTTCAATTGCTCCCTTTTTAAAGAAGCCTCCCGCAATTATTGCATCCTCTAGTTTTGTGACCTCTCTTTTGGGGATTTTTCTATTATTGAGGAAAACTCCCATACCCCTTGCCGCCGAAAACATCTCATCAAGAATAGGATCGTATATTACTGCTGCCAGGGTTTTATCCTTATCTTTAAGAGCTATAGAAGTACAGAAATGGGGAATTCCACATGAAAAATTTACTGTTCCGTCAAGTGGATCAATTATCCATGTGTATGTAGCGGAGTCATTGTTTTTTATTCCGCTTTCTTCACATATAAATCCATGATCGGGATACTTTTGCTTTATCATGTTCAGAATAAGTTCTTCCACATCCCTGTCAACATCAAGTTTTACATCATGTCTGTGTTTTTCTATTACTGTGGAGTCCCCACTCTGATATCTTGATTTGATGTGCCAGCCTGCCTTATAGGCAATTTCTTTAATATCGGAGAAGATGTCTTGTAATTCAGACCTTTTCAATTCTATTTCCTTTTAGTATTTTAGAAGCCTTATCATTTTGAATATAATATTATAAACTTAAATATCAACATCAAGCTTGAAAACCGGCGGCAGGATATGAAACCCTTACTTTATATCTTTGACCTTGATGGAACACTTGTGGATACGAGGGTGGATATCACGAATGCAATAAACGAGATGCTTTCTCATTATTCGATCCCACCAAAAAGTGTTGAGGAGGTCACCTCCTATGTTGGAAATGGCTTTATCCCTCTTATCAAAAGGTGTCTCTCCGTAAGAAAAGATTTGGAAAACCAGGTGGACAAAGCACTTGAGTATTTTAGAGATGCATATGCGAGGAGACTTGTAGAAAATACGAGACTTTACCCGGGGATAAAGGAACTTCTCGAAAAGCTCAATTCCTCAGAAGATAGGGCTTTAATGGCTATTTTAACAAACAAAGATGTTAATTACGCAAACGAAATTATAAAAAAGCTGGGCATTGGGAAGTATTTCTCAATTGTAGTTGGTGGTAATTCTCTACCCAAGAAGAAACCGAGCCCTGATGGGGTTTACCATATTCTGAATAAAACAGGTATTGTAAGAGAGATGGTACTCCTCATAGGGGATGGAGGGAACGATGTGCTCACAGCAAAAAATGCAGGAATTAAATCTGTTTTTGTGAGATGGGGATTTAAAGATGAAGAGAGCTTACCTGTAAAACCCGATTATGTTGTTTCAAATCCACTTGAGATACTTAACATTTCTATATAGTGTTATAGTGATACAACTTCATTGGATTTCCGGGTACTTTTGATTATATTTTTACGATATTTTGATGCATTTATCCTTAAATGTTAAAAACTTGATTTTTAACCTGTTTTTTCTTAAAATAAAATTAAAAAAGTTACGTTATAAGATTAGTCTTTTATAAGGAGCCCTTAATGGCTGGCGAAGCTATAGTAAAGATCAGAGATACGGAAGAAAAAGCAGAAAAGATAATAGAAGAGGCAAATCTTAAATCGAGAAAAATTATTGAAGAAGCTCAGGAAAGAAAGGCAGATTTTATTGCTGAAAAAGATAAACTTCTCGCCGAAGAAGAGAAGAAAATTAGAGAGAAATATGAGAATGAAAAGAAGAGCGAGATTGAAAAGTTAAAAAAAGAGGAGCAGGAAAAAATAGAGGCAATAAATAAAGCCTATGAAAAAGTATATCCAAAAATTGTTGAGTTCATAACTAATGAAATAGTAAAAGGTTAGTAAAATGGGGCTTGATAAGGTAACCAAGGTTGAAATAGCAGCGCATACATCGGTGATGGATGATCTTCTTGAGTATCTTCAAACCCTTTCAATTATCCAGGTTGATCCTCATTCAGTAAAACAGTGGGAATCGGATAAGACAGAGATTGAGAAAGGGAGGGAGAGATTATCGAATTTAAAGAATAAATTAACAGAAGTTACCAGAGCAATTGAATATCTTGAGAGATATGCTCCAAAGGTTTCGATTTTCCAAAAGTTTTCAATCCAACCGGAGGAACTTCCACTTGGTGAACTCAAGGAAAGGGTGAAGAAAAGCAACGCAGAATTGGTTCTGGATTCGGCCATAGAACTCCAGAAAAAAGAAGATGAGTTAAACACACGTATAAAAGAACTTCAGTTAGCAGTTGAGGAACTGGAGCCTTTTAAGAGTTTTACCCCAAAACTTATTCAATTAACAGAATTAAAAACCACAGGGGTGTTCATATCCAAATTAGATAAAGAGACGGCAGAAAGAATTTTCGCAGAGGAAAGATCTCCACTCATTCATATTGAAAAAATTCATGAAGATGAAACCCAGGTCTACTTTTATTTGATTTATCACAGGAGAGCGGAGGAGGAAGCTGAAAAACTTATCAGGGAATACAGACTTGAAGCCATATCCCTTCCTTCAGAATGCAAAAAATCCGTTGAAATTCTGGAAGAAAAAAAAAGAGCAATACAGGAACTATTAAAGAAAAGAGCTGAGATTTCAGATAAGGCCAGGGAACTGGCGGGCAGAATTAATCTTCTTAAATATCTTTCAGACTGGCTTGAAACAGAAATCGAGAAAGAGTCAGTAAAGGAAAGATTGTTTTTCACGAAAAAAGTTTTTCTGATACATGGATGGATAAAGGAAAGTGATTTTTCAAAGCTTGTTAAAGAACTGGAGAAGTATCGTGAAGTATCATGTTCAATAATCGAAAGAGAGAAGGAGGAGATTCCTCCCGTTGTATATAAGAATAACAGATTTGTATCCCCTTTTGAATTAATAGTTAATCTTTATTCTCCACCAAACCCCAAAGAAATTGATCCAACTCCAATACTTGCCCCATTTTATGCTCTATTTTTTGGGATGTGTTTGACTGAGGCGGGCTATGGACTTGTTATAGCTCTTCTATCTTTCCTTGCTCTGGTTTTTTTAAAGCCAAGAGGGGGAATGCGAAAGTTTTTAAATCTATTTCTGCTCCTTGGCATTTCCACATTCGTTGTTGGGGCATTGATAGGCACAGTATTTGGAATTAATTTTGATGCTCTTCCTGAGAATCTACAGTGGTTGAAGGAAGCAAGGTACAAAATTATGATATTTGATTCAAGCAAGGATGTATTGACATTTTTCGGTTTATCCCTTGCGCTTGGTGTTTTACATCTCATAACAGGATATGTAATAAAGATCTATATGTTAATAAGGGACGGAGAGTGGGTTGAAGCTGTTTGTGATCATCTTCCCTGGATTTTTCTTCTTCTTGCCCCTGCACCAAAGGTGCTTATAAAAATGATGCCCCAATATGAAGGAATTCTTAATTCCCTTTTCTATGCTCTTATTGCACTATGGGCAGGTATAATACTGATATTCTCTGAAAGAAGTACGTTAAATCCAATAAAGAGGATTGGCAAGGGTCTTTTTACTCTTTATGGTGTTTCGGGAGTTCTCGGAGATGTTTTAAGCTATTCCAGGTTGCTGGCACTTGGACTTGCTACAGGTGTTATTGCAGGGGTTATGAATACACTGGCAAAAATGGTAAGAGAAATACCTGTAGTTGGAATAGTGGGTTTTGTCGGAGTGCTGATAGTGGGGCATTTGTTTAATCTATTTATAAGTGGATTGAGTGCCTTTGTTCATTCAATAAGGCTTCAGTTTATGGAGTTTTTTACCAAGTTTTTTACCGGAGAAGGGGAACTCCTAACGCCGTTTTCAGAAAAGCGCAGGTATACATTTGTTCCGATGAATTCAGCCAAAAAAGGTTAATGCATAAGTAAAACTATCAGAGGAGGATAGTATGAATATAGGGTTATTTCTGGCAATTGCTGGTGCTGCAATAGCGGTAGCGCTATCAGGAACTGGATCAGCAAAGGGTATAGGCCTTGTTGCTACAGCAGCTTCAGGTGCGATGAGTGAAGACCCGAAAAAGTTCGGTAAGTTTATACTACTCGTAGCACTGCCTGGAACGCAGGGCATATATGGTTTTGTTATGGGTTTTTTAACCATTCAGAAGATCGGTTTGCTGGGTGGACAGGTAGTTCAACTTACCATATGGCAGGGACTTGAGGTATTTTTCATGAATCTTCCAATTGCGATTGCTGGTTTATTTTCGGCCATACATCAGGGCAAGGTGTGTGCGGGTGGTGTTAATCTCATTTCAAAGCAGGAAGGTGAAATGGGTAAGGCGCTTGTTATGGGTGTTCTTGTAGAGTTTTACGCCGTTCTTGGCCTCCTTGTTTCAATTTTTGTATGGCTTTTTCTTACCTTCTAATCTATTTGGAGAGACGGAAATGTCTATAGAATCTATTCTCGAACGGATATTAAGCGATGCACAATCTGAAGCAGATGAAATAATTAAAAAAGCTGAAGAGGAAGCAAAGAGGATTATTGAAAAAGAGAAGTCTGAAGCGGAGGAGTATTTTAAGAAGAGATTAAGTGAAATTGATCATCATTATAAACGAGAAAAAGAGAGAGCTATCCTTAACAAAAGGCTGGAAGTACGGAAAAACATACTTGGCGCGAAACGGGGCTGGATGAATAAAGCCTTTGAGGAGGCGTTTGATAGGTTGAAAAATGAATCAATAGAGGAATACTCAACTCATATCAAAGGTTTAATAAAGAGTATACCTGATGTTAAGGACGGAGAACTTATTTTTGGCAGAAAAGGAGATGATAATTTTCTCAAAAAGCTTGTTGATGAAATAAATAAACGGGAGAAAACAAGCTTCAAACTGATTAAAGACCGGGAAGACTTTGAATGGGGATTTATTTTGAGAAGGGGGAAGATAGAAACCAATCTTTCCCTGGAAAGCCTTTTTACCTACTCCAGGGCCGACATTGAGCAAAAAGCGTGGGAGATTTTAAATGCCGGGGTATAATATTGAGTTCACTGAGAAAGATGAGTATGCGTATTCAGTTGCACTTGTAAGGGCAAGAGAGTCAAGATTAGTAGATACACAAACATATATTTCTCTTACAAATGCTTCTGGTGACAGGTTTGTTCAGTTGCTTTCAGAAGTGACAGGAATAAGGTTTGATTCTGACGAATCTCCCCAATCGATGGTCCTGAAACTGGAGGAGAATTTTACAGAGACATTTTTCTTAATTAAATCGCTTATTCAGGAGGATGCATACAAAAGGCTTATAAGCTTAAAATATGATTATGAATTGCTTAAGAAGTTGGTAAAAAATCCTGAGTCAGGATCTGGATATTACGATCTTGAGGTATCGAAAAGATCTAATTATTCCCTACCCATTTTGAAAGTTCTCCTGGAAAACGAAAAACAGATGGATATCGGTCCACACCTATATATGGCATATTATTACATAAAAACCAATCCTGATTTAACGGGTGGGGAGATAGATACTATCTGCGACATTTCATATTTCAAGGAGGTTTTTGAGATTCTGGCGGAATATCCAAATGAGTTTTTAATAGAGTATTATCGTTCCCTGGTTGATATTAGCAACATTCTGACTGTTCTTAGAGCAAAGGCAAGGGAGATAAAGCGTTCTGAAATGCGAAGGTTAATTATACCTTTCGGAACCCTTTCGCTTGATCACCTGGAACATGGTTATGACCTGAGTGTTGATGCTTTGGGAAGTAGATTGGTTTTCTGGAGGTTTTCATCCATATTAAAACAGGTGGATAAGTCAAAAGAAGTGCTTGAACAAATAGAAGAGCTTGAAAAATTATTTGAAGAGGCACTGGTTAAATATCTTCGGGAAAGTATATTTGTTGTATTTGGTATTGAGCCAGTATTTAGATACCTGTGGCTGAATGAACTTCAGTTAAAAAATCTAAGGGTAATAGTGCTGCTTAAAAGCGCAGGTGTTGAACCTGGGGAGATAAGAAAATACGTGAGAGGAGTCTATGGCTAGTATTGCAGTTATAGGAGAGGAAAGACATATCTACGGATTCAAACCTTTCGGGGTTGATGTGTATTTTGCTGATACGAGTTTGAGTAACGAGGAATTGGAGGAGTTGTTCAGGAATATACTGAAACGCAAATATACCCTTATAATGATAACAGAGGGAGTTGCTCAAAAGATACAGAAGCAGGTTGATGCACTGTGGGAGAAAGAATTGCCCGTTGTTTTAACGATAAGAAGCCTTCAGATAACATCGAGGATGGCTTTTGAAAGATTAAGAGGGCTTGTGGTGAAGGCGATTGGTACGGACCTTCTTAAGGAAGGGTAAGATAGGCTTGAGTTATGAATCTTAAGTTTTATCATAGTTATAACGGAGTTTGTGTAGATTTGATCTGTTTACTAAAAAAATGAACGTTGAAAAACTCTGAAAAAATTTAGGGAATTTTTAATAAGACCTGTAGAAACGAAAACAATATAAATGCAAAACAAAAGAATGGAGAGTCAAAAATGAGTAATGCCAGGAAATCAGACCAGAAGAATCAGGTAGGAAGAATTGTAAAAGTAGCTGGTCCTCTGGTTGTTGCTGAGAATATGCAGAATGGTAAGATATACGATGTGGTTAGGGTAAGTGAAAAACGCCTCATGGGTGAAATAATAGAAATGAGGGGAAATGAAGCCTCAATTCAGGTATACGAAGAAACAGCCGGGCTTGGGGTCGGAGAACCAGTCTATCTTACAGGTGAGCCGCTTTCTGTCGAACTGGGGCCTGGATTGATTGAGTCGATATACGATGGTGTTCAGAGGCCGCTTGATGTAATAAGAGCACAGGTAGGGGATTTAATAACAAGAGGGATTGATGTTCCCGGGCTTTCGAGAGAGAAGAAATGGCATTTCAAACCGGTCAGGAAAGTGGGAGAAGATGTGGTAGAAGGAGATATTATAGGAACTGTTGAAGAAACAGTGCTGGTTCAGCAAAGAATCATGGTACCGCCCGGGATTCATGGAAAAATCAAACACATTGAAGAGGGTGATTTTCTGGTTACGGATACAGTTGCTGTTGTGGAAACAGATGATGGAAAAGAAATAGAGATAAAATTGATGACGAAATGGCCAGTCCGTAAACCAAGACCCTATAAAGAAAAGCTTGCACCTGACGAACCACTTGCTACGGGTCAAAGAGTAATTGATACATTTTTCCCAATTTCCAAGGGGGGCACGGCATGTGTACCCGGTCCTTTTGGGAGTGGTAAGACAGTTGTTCAGCATCAGCTTGCAAAGTGGGCTGATGCACAGATAATAATATATGTAGGATGTGGAGAAAGGGGAAATGAGATGACCGATGTTCTCATGGAGTTCCCCGAGTTAAAGGATCCACATTCGGGACAACCTCTCATGAAAAGAACTGTATTGATTGCCAATACATCAAATATGCCTGTTGCTGCCAGAGAGGCATCGGTTTACACAGGAATTACCATAGCAGAATATTTCAGAGATATGGGATACTCAGTTGCCCTTATGGCTGATTCGACATCCAGGTGGGCAGAAGCTATGAGAGAGATGTCTGGAAGGCTGGAGGAGATGCCGGGAGAAGAAGGATACCCGGCTTACATGGGTACGAGAATAGCCGAGTTCTACGAGAGGGCAGGTAAGGTAGTATGCCTTGGGTCGGATAACCGAGTTGGTGCACTCAGTGTTGTCGGTGCAGTTTCACCTCCTGGTGGTGATCTTTCCGATCCTGTTGTTCAGGCAACTCTCAGGGTTGTCAAGGTTTTCTGGAGCCTTGAGGATAAACTTGCTTATAGAAGGCATTTCCCCGCGATTAACTGGCTGACGAGTTATTCACTTTACACGCCGAATCTTGAAGAATTTTTCAATAAAAAATATGGTAAAAAGTGGCTTGAGAATATTCGAAATGCAATGGCTATTTTACAGCAAGAAGCAGAACTTGAGGAGATTGTAAGACTGGTTGGTCTTGATGCTTTGAGTCCTGATAACAGGCTTGTAATGGAAACTGCAAGATCAATCAGGGAGGACTATCTCCATCAGAATGCTTTTCACGAGGTTGACACATACACAAGCTATGAGAAAATGAATCTGATGTTAGAGATTATCATGTATTTTCATGAGCTTGCCCGGGATGCTCTGAGAAATGGCGTACCTGTTGGAGAAATAGCAAATATGCCTGTGAGAGAGAAGATTGCAAGGGCAAAATTTATTCCCGAGGATAAAATAGATCAATTCGAAACACTGAAGAATGAAATTACTTCAGCATTTAAAGAATTGAAGGAAAAGGTTTATACGGAGGCATAAATGATTAGAGAATATAATACTGTAAGAGAAGTTGCCGGTCCACTTATGCTCGTCGAGGAAGTGGAAGGTGCAAAATACGATGAACTTGTCGAGATAGAACTCCCCGGAGGAGAGATAAGAAATGGAAGAGTACTTGAGGTTAACAGGGACAGAGCTCTGATTCAGCTTTTTGAAGGAGTAACAGGAGTTAATGTTTTTCAAACAAAGGTGCGTTTCAAAGCAAAGGGGATGGAGCTTGCCGTATCTGAAGATATACTTGGTAGGGTCTTCGATGGGCAGGGCAGGCCAATAGATAAAGGACCGAAAATAATTCCGGACAAAATGCTTGATATTAATTCCTCACCCATTAATCCTTATGCGAGGGATTATCCATCCGAGTTTATCCAGACTGGATTTTCCACAATAGATGGGCTGAACACCCTCGTAAGGGGTCAGAAGCTTCCGATCTTCTCCGGTAGTGGATTGCCACATGCGAAAATGGCTGCTCAGATTGCAAGGCAGGCTCGGGTACTCGGTACTGAAGAAGAGTTTGCTGTTGTATTCGCGGCGATGGGTATTACATTTGAAGAGGCACAGTTTTTTATTCAGGATTTTCAGAGAACTGGAGCAATTGAAAGAACGGTTCTATTTGTAAACCTTGCTTCAGACCCTGCTATTGAGAGAATATCAACTCCACGACTTGCCCTGACTGCAGCGGAGTATCTTGCATTTGAAAGAGACATGCATGTTCTTGTAATACTCACAGATATGACAAACTACTGTGAAGCTCTTAGAGAGGTTTCTGCAGCAAGGCAGGAGGTTCCTGGTCGAAGAGGTTATCCTGGTTACCTCTATACAGATCTTGCAAGCATATACGAAAGAGCCGGGAGAATAAGAGGCAGGAGGGGATCGATAACCCAGATACCAATACTAACGATGCCCGAGGATGATAAGACACATCCAATTCCTGATTTAACTGGATACATAACGGAGGGTCAGATTGTACTTTCTAGGGCAATGCACAGAAAGGGGATTTATCCACCTGTAGATGTTCTTCAATCACTTTCCAGGTTGAAAGATAAGGGTATTGGACCTGGGAAAACCAGGGAGGATCATGCTGATGTTTTCAATCAGCTGTTTGCTGCCTATGCCAGAGGACTTGAAGCGAGGGAACTTGAGGTTATTCTTGGTGAAGCAGCACTATCGGATATTGATAGACTATACTATAAGTTTGCGGATCGGTTTGAGAGGGAGTATATAAGACAGAGAGAGGATGAGGATAGAGATATTGAGTATACTCTTGATCTTGGATGGAAGCTGCTTTCCGATTTACCAACGGCAGAATTGAAGAGAATAAGACCGGAGTTTATCGAGAAATATCTTCCCAGGTTTAAAAAGACAAAGGAAGAAGAAGTTGAGGTTTCTGGTTAGGAATTAATTTAAACTTTATGTTTTTGAAAGTGGAGAGGTATCGATGATACTTGATGTGAATCCCACCAGAATGGAGTTACTGCGGCTGAAGAAAAGACTTACTCTCGCACAACGCGGTCATAAGCTTTTGAAAGATAAACAGGACGAGCTTGTAAGACAGTTTCTGGAGATAATAGATGAGACTAAACGGTTAAGAATCCAGGCAGATGAAGAAGTAGTAAATGTGTTTCAGAGCTATTATCTCGCTGAGGCGATTGTTGGTGGAGCCTTTCTTGAAAATCTCTTCTCCAAACCTGGTTCCAAAACGGTGGTTAAATCAAAAATCAAGGGAATAATGAACTTAAAAGTTCCAAAGTTTGAAGCTGTAATTGAGGGTGATCCGTACAATTACGGTCAGAATAAAAGTTCTGTTTCTGTTGATGCATGTGTAAAAAAGTTTGAGAAGTTGTTGAGAATTCTACTGAGACTGGCTGAGCTTGAGAAAACATCGATTCTACTTGCCCAGGAAATAGAAAAAACCCGCCGCAGGGTAAATGCTCTTGAGTACATAATGATACCAAATATTACCGAAACAATAAAGTATATAACAATGAAACTATCAGAAATGGAACGATCCAACCTTACAAGAATTATGAAAGTGAAGGATATGATAGAAGCCAAACAGCAGGAAGCACAAGCAGCAAGAAACCATGAAAAAGTTAAAAGGTCCTTCCAGGTTTAAGAACAACAATATATAATTTTCTGTATTATCTCGGTATTATTCCTGTTAGAACGATAGAAACCTCTTTATTTGTTTAAACCCGCGTATAAAGAAGACTTGTTGACTAAACAGGAGTTATCACATTATTCCTTATAACACGGTTTTTTCAGTAAGATTATCGTTGACATCTATTTAAAAATGTATTAAATGTTACTATATAGGTATCATTTTATTTTTTATAAATATTTTACTAATTTTATATATTTAATATTTCATATATTATTATTTAAAAATTTAAATCTCATTTGTTTTGCTAATAATTGTTATCTGATGGCAACTGTTTGACAGTTTAAATTTATCAAGGAGGATTTGATGAGAAATTTTATAATTAAAGATGAATCTACCCGGAAATTGCTCGACATTGCGCGAACTCGGGGAGTCGAAACAGTATGGGACAGAAGCGGATCCCAAACGCCGCACTGTGGATTCGGAATGTTGGGTTTGTGTTGTACCAATTGTAATCTGGGACCGTGTAGAATCGATCCCGTAGGTAGTTGTGTCCACCCATGACAAGGGACGATTTCCCGGTGTAGAGCATGTTGAGTTCTCAGAAGATAGGGCACTGGATGTTGCAGAAAAGCTCATAAGAATGGCTATTGAAAATTATCCGAAACGAGATAAATCAAAGATTAATATACCAGATGAAAATATTGATATGGTTGTAGGATTTACCACTGAGGGAATTTTTCATCATCTCGGGGGGCACCTACAGGGCGACTTACAGACCACTGAATAACGCGATAATAGAGGGAAGGATAAGGGGAATTGCTGCAGTTATTGGTTGTGATAATCCAATCAATCAGAGTGGTGGTTCACACATAGAGATGGTAAAGGAACTGCTGGCAAATGATGTGCTTGTAATCCAGACAGGTTGCGCAGGGCTCG
>CAZFGQ010000005.1:0-26166 GCA_964518675.1 uncultured Spirochaetota bacterium | reverse complement strand
ATAATGGCATATTCATGATAAATACTATTCATGGAGGCGGACCAATGGCTTCTGGTCTGGGGAAAAAACAAAAAATGAATGCGATGAAAGAGCTCCTCAAAAAGCTTCATGAGGGTATGTCAGTTGAGGAAGCTAAAGAAAAATTTATCAAGGAGATTGGTAATGTTACATCAACAGAAATAGCAGAAATAGAACAATCTCTTATAGAAGAGGGAGTTTCACCTGAAGAGATAAAAAAGTTCTGTAATGTTCATGCTCTTCTTTTTGAATCCAGTTTGAAGCAGTCTCTTAAAGATGTTGATATTACGTACCATCCAGTTAACCTTTTCAAAAGGGAAAACAGGGAGATAGAGAAACTACTGGCAAGGATAAAAGAAGCTTCTGAGACTGAAGATGTCGAGAAACTTAGGCAGAAATTGCAGCTACTTCTCGACCAACTCAGATCAATTGAAATTCACTATACAAGGAAAGAACAACTTCTATTCCCTTTTCTTGAGAGGTATGGATTCTTTGGGCCATCGAAAGTAATGTGGGGCAAAGATAATGAGATAAGAGACCTATTAAAGAGAGCAATTTCTGAGTTAGAAGAAGTCAGGACAGATGAGGATCGTAAAAAGTATGTGAATGAGGTCTTAAATCCTTTGATTGAAGAAGTGGATGGGATGATCTTCAAAGAAGAAAATATCCTTTTTCCGACCTCGCTTGAGAAACTTTCAGTGGATGATTGGACAGAAATATTGAAGCAGAGTGAGGAGGTCGGGTACTGCTTTATTGAAAAACCGTCGAATATTGACCAGATAATTAGAGAATTGAAGCAGGTGGTAATAGAAGAGGCTGTTATAGACAGGGAAAATGATGTTGTAAAATTTCCCACAGGGGATATCGGTCCTTCGACTTTAATGTATATCCTGAATACTCTTCCGGTGGATATAACTTTTGTTGATCATGAGGATACTGTAAGATATTTTTCTGAGGGGAAAAGCAGAATCTTTCTGAGAACAAGATCCATTATTGGAAGAAAGGTTCAAAATTGTCATCCTCCACAGAGTGTCGATATAGTTGAAAAAATACTGGAAAGCTTCAAAAATGGAACGAGAGACTCTGCAGATTTCTGGATTAATTTTAATGGAAGATTTATATATATACGGTACTTTGCCGTAAGAGATAGGAATGGCAAATATCTTGGAACTATCGAGGTAACCCAGGATATTACCGAGATAAAGAAGCTTGAAGGGGAGAAGAGGCTTCTAGATGAAAAAACTTGATTTAAAGAAATCGGTTTATGAATTAACCGAGGAATATCCAGAGTTAGTAGAGCTACTATCTGGAATGGGTTTTCTCGGTGTTAAGAACCCTATTGTGCGGAAAACAATTGGAAGAAAGATGACAATTCCGGCTGGTTGCGAGAAGCAGGGGAAGAACCTTGAGAAAGTGCTGGAAGTTCTGAAAGAAAATGGTTTTGAGATTGAGGATTGAAGAGAAGGTGGACTGGCTGGGATTTTCAGGAACACATGATTAAAAACTGTATCTTTTAGGTTGGTATGGAAGTCTGCGCTGGTTTAGTTTTTGGTGAAGATTCGTTTTTTTAAAAATACAGGTAAACATCTTATATCCTTGTCATCCGAAACCATATAGAACTCTACAGAAGCTTCTTTTGCAACTTTCTCATCGTATATTGAGTCTCCGATGAAAAATATTTTTGTATAGTTCATATTTCTAAGATTTTTTAAGAAACCAAGTTTATCTCCACCCCTTATTTCTTTAAAGAAATGAGCAATTTTCCTTCTTTTTATTTCTTCGTTCAATTCTTTGTCCAGTATGCCCGATGCCAGAAATAAGTCGTATCCCGACTGAATTAGTTGTCTCAAAACCCTTCTAACTGATGGGAATTCCCTGATACTTCGCAGTGATTTTCTATTCAGTTTTGAATACAGAGTGCTCCACTTCTGCTTCTGTTCTTCAGTTGCCTTAAGACCTAGGGTATTTAGGGTATCTTCAAGCTGGATGAATCTATTTGCCCCGGATGTTCTATTGCTTGATTTTATGATTTTTGACCTTGAGGATTTTTTTGACTTGAAAACAATCTCAAAAGCGACCTGGTAGTTTTTATTTTTTATTGATCTTGAGTTAATCAGTGTTCCATCAAAATCAAAGACTATCGCTACCTTTTTATTCATCGTTATCCCGGTTTATTCGTGGTCTATTTCTTACATTAAAAAATATATCTACCTGTATTTTTTAGAGTTTTATTTTGCTTTTTTGATTTAATGGTTTTATTCTGAAACTTTTTAATTCAATATTAGTTGTTTAAATTGTATGTTTTGAACAGTTCTGGAATAATTATCAGGCCACGGTAGTGCTTTTGAACTTCTGACACAATATCAGCGTGATCAAGGGGTATTCTACCGTCAAAATGGCATATAAAAAGTGATTTCACTCCTGCCTGCTCTGCAACTTCTCCAGCCTGTCTGAAAGATGAATGTCCGTCCCTGTTCAGATTTTTTTCTTCGGTAGAGGGAGCGGTGCCCTCGTGAATAAGAGCATCAGCTCCGTTTGATTCATCGATTACTTTTTTTATTGGTGATGTGTCTGCAGAGTAAACTATTCTGGTATCATTTAGCTGGAAGCTAAATCCAGAGGTTTCTACAGGATGATTTACCGGAAAAAGTTTAATCCGGCCGTTTCCTATCCTGATTATATTATTATTTCCTTCAATCCATTCGATTGGAAAAAGATTTTTCTTTTTAAACAGGGAAAGGTTCCCACACATATTTTTTGCAATTTCGATTGTTTGTCGATTTGAAAGTATGTAAAGCGGTTCTTTTCTTCCAAGCAGCCACAGGTTGTGTATTAAAGAGGGCAGTGCGTATATATGATCTGTGTGCGAGTGTGAAATAACAACTGCATCGAGTTTTACAGGGTTTATACCTGATTTTAGGAGGTAGTTAATGGGGTTTCCAGATGTTTCGACTAGGATCGAACTTTCATTATAAATTATGCAGAATGAAACATTTACATCTTGAGCAGTCTGCACTGCACCTGATGTACCGAAAAATATGAGTTTCATTTTTCCTTCCCGCTTTTTAAAAGTGAAACCACAACTGATATTATTGATAATACTATGAATACGGTAGCTATGGGTTTTGTAAAGAACACCAGGTAATTTCCATTTGCTATTTTAACGGCTCTCCTGAAGTTCTCTTCCAGCATTCCTCCTAGAATGAGACCCAGTACTATTGGTGCTATCGGATAATCTGCTTTTTTTAGAAAGTACCCAAGTATTCCGAGAAACAGAGCAACTCCCATGTCAAAAGTGGCTGCGAGAACAGCCTGTCCCTCTATTGCATAGGAGCCAATCAGAGAAAGTATGAGAATAACCGGTATTAGAATTGTGAGTGGGATGTTCAGAACCTTTGGAAAAATCCTCACTCCGGCAAGCTGGAAGCTAAACATAAAAAAGTTTGCAAGGAACAGGGCAAAAAATATCGAATAAACAAGGGATATATCCTGTGTAAAAAGCTGGTATCCCGGTACAACGCCCTTAACGAGAAGTGCTCCGAGCAGAACCGCCGTGGACGAATCGCCCGGGATTCCAAGAGAGAGTGCTGGAATCAATGCCCCTCCTGTTACCGAGTTGTTTGCTACTTCCGGTGCAATTACTCCCTCCAGACATCCCGTTCCCACCCTGTCGAGTTTACTTTTCCTGGATGATGTAATCCTTTTTGCCCTTTCATAACTTAAAAATACTGCAATTGATGCCCCCGTTCCCGGTATCGCCCCAATAATAGATCCTATTCCAACTGATTCAACTATGATCCTCCACATTCTTATTATTTTTTTTATTGGCGGAAAAATTTTTTCTATTTTCAGTTGGGGAGGTGCAGCATATCCCATTTTTATTTTTTCGAGATCATAAAGCGCCTGAGATATGCCAAAAAGTCCTATGAGAGCAGGTATTAATTTAATTCCACTTGTAAGAGGTGTTCTGGCAAGCAGTGATGGGAAAGGAATTCTCAATGAGTTTGTAAAGGGATCGGTTCCAAATAGGGATAGTGCCAGTCCGAGTAGGCCGGTCAGTATCCCTTTTGCGAGGTTTTTAGTTGAAACCGAAGCTATTATTGTCAACCCCAGAAGTGCTAGGCTTGCTTTTTCAGCGGGTCCAAATGCAAGTGTAACCCTTGCAATTAGCGGTGAAAATAGCATGAGAAGCACAAGGCTACATATTCCACCTATAAACGATGCTACAACGGCACCACCCAGTGCCTGACCGGCGAGTCCTTTTTTTGTCATTGCGTGCCCATCGTAAACTGTGGCAATTGCGTTTGGATTGCCAGGTATACCCAGAAGAATTGCTGGAATCGAAGCCCCGGATACAGCTCCGCAGTACACACCGAGAAGCAAGCCCATCCCTGTGGGTGTGGAAAGCTGGAAGCTTATCGGCAACATGAGTGCTATACCCATTGTTGCAGTCAGGCCGGGTAGAGCTCCCAGTATAATTCCGAGTACTTCCCCCAGAGCTATCCACAGTATGGTTACAGGATTAAAAACCTTGGAGAAGCCGAGCAGTAGATTTTGCAATTTCTACTCCTGTGATTTACCAGAATACAATTCCGCTTACAAGATTAACCCAAAATATCTGCTTGAATATGATATACAGGGTCTGCGTGACAATGATTGCAAAAATAGTGGAAGATAGGATTATTTTTCTGTCAGGGTATTTGATTAATTTTTTTGCCAGAAGATTTACGAGAAATATTAACAAGTAGGCAATGGCGATTGATATAAATGCGGGTAGGAGTCTTCCAGTGAAAACCTCAATACTATTCTTTTTACCCATCAGAAAAAGAAACCTGATTGTATACCTTGATACTGAGTAGATTATCAGTCCGAATATGGTAATACTGAGTAATCCAGTTAGGTAGTCTGGGATGAATCTCCACTTAATCTCCTTTTTATAGTTAAAAAAAGCAAGTGAATAAAGGTAAATATTTGTTGCAATTATAAATCCAATATATCTGAATATTAGTATATAGATTAATGAAATTATTATTACAAAAATAATTAAGTTTCTTTGAGATTTATCCAATTTGGTACTTTTACTTGTTGAGAGTAGTGACTCTTTGAAAAACAGGTAAGCAGAGGTTAAGAGCATGAGGATCCCGATTCCCAGTGGCATAGCACGGGAGCCGGGATCCCATCCTCCAATATCACCAATCATCCTTCTCTGTTCGATGGATAGACTGAATACAATGTATGAAATGGATATTAGAATAAAGAATAATGGAATTATTTTTTTCACGCTCATGTTACTGTTTCAATAAACCTGCTTCTTTAAGTATGGGTATATAGGCATCAACTATTTCATCAAAGTATCTATCAAGTTCTTCAAGTTCATAGTATGTGGGTATTAAACCTTTTTCTTTCATGAAGTTTTGATATTCTTCGGTATTGTAAGCTTTCCTTACAATTTCAGCAAGTTTTACTTTGATCTCCTGAGGTGTTCCTTTTTTTACAGAGATTGCCCTGAATGATCCGCCTGGAACCTTAAGATTTTCATACCCTGCTTCTTTAAGTGTAGGTACGTTTGCTAATTGAGGTATTCTGCTGTGTTCATGGTAGAGAATAACAAGCGGTCTGAGTTTATCGAAATTGGCCATTATTTCAGATTGAGAGAAAATACCAACATCACAGTGTCCTCCAAGAACATTAACCCTTAGATCTTTACCACCGTTAAATGGAGTGACATTGAAGATCTTGCCAAATGCGAGGTTAATTCCAACCGAGGCAACTCCCGTTGCTCCTCCCATTCCTGCGTTTCCAAGACATATCTTACCGGGGTTTCTCTTTGCATCCTCAACAAGATCTCTCATTGTTTTCCATGGCTTCCCTCTCAGTACTGCTATGATAAAGGGATCCCAGTTAAGAGAAGCGATTCCTTCAAGTTGTTTGTACCCTTCGGTAAGTCCCTGGAGCGTGGCCGATACGGTGTGGGTGCCACTTGCAAGCAGTGTATATCCATCTGCTGGTCTGCTCAGCACCTCGTTTGTTCCCTTTGAGCTTCCCGCCCCGCTTATATTACTGACCACTATGTTGGCATCGGTATACTTTTTCATCTGCTCCACAAGTGGTCTGAAGATCAGGTCGGTACCTCCGCCTGCACTGTAAGGTACAACCACTGTGATGGTTTTCTCTGGATCTGGCCATTCAACCTTTTTTTCACCTGCCCCAAATACAAATAGTCCCGATAGTAGTATAATTACCACCATTACAGGAATAATCTTTCTGCTCATAGTAAAACCTCCTTCTTTTAATTTTTAATATTAGTGTGAGGGACCAACCGCTAAACTGCCTGTTGATCCTCCATTTTGCAGGAAATCTCTTTGTTCTTATTCTCTTTCTTTTCTATATTTTTTATTTCACTAACCAACACCTCTACTCCATATTCTGAGAGCTTTAACTTTTCATCATCGGTAGTGTAATCTGTAACAAAAACATCAATTTCGTCCCAGTCACATATGTGGGCCATTGCAATTTTGCCTGATTTTGAAGAATCTGCCAGGAAACATACTTTTAAAGCACTCTTGATCATATATTTTTTGGTTTCAGCCTCTATAATGTTTGAGCAGCTAATCCCTCTTTCCAGGGAATAACCTGTTGCACCGAGGAAAAGGATATCAGCATGGAGTTGTTCGTAAAAATACCTTGATATCCCTCCTATGAAAGCCATTGAAGGTTTTCTCAAGACACCACCTGATACGAGGAGTTGCACCGTGTTGGAGCTGCTAAGCTCATGCAGGATAAGCATTGAGTTGGTGATAACCGTTAGCTTCATATTTTTGATGTATTTTGCGAGGTAGGCGGTGGTGCTGCCAGAGTCTATCATTATGGTTGAACCTGGTTCAATCATCCTTGAAGCAAGTTTGGCTATTGATTCTTTTTCCTTTTTGTTTTCATTAATTGTTTTTGTGATTAATCTGATGAAATGCTGGTCTTCAGGGACTACAGCTCCACCGTGTGTTCTGACCAGGAACCCCCTTTTTTCAAGATCGTCCAGATCTGTTCTGATAGTAACCTTTGTTACCTTTAGCCTCTCTGCCAGGTCTCTTATGTGGACTTTTCCTTCCTTTTCGAGAATTTCAAGGATGATCTTTTTCCTTTCATAACTTTTCATGCTTCCATTATATCTAAATAGAAAAAAAACGCAAGTAAAAAATAAAAAAAGAAAGTAATTATTTTTAATTTTCTACTTGACCGCATAATTCAAAAAAATTAAAGTATTTAAATCATTTTAAAATTAAAATAATGTTAATTTTATTTTATATTGAGGAGGTAGTATGGCTGATTTTAAAGACCATATCAAATCTGCTGATTGGAAATCAGAGAAACATGTACCTGTTATTGAGTGTCCTGAAAAGGTTAAAGCGGATGAATTTTTTGATGTAACTATTACCATCGGTAAGGAAATAGCCCATCCAAATACAACCGAGCACCATATAAGATGGATTGAGTTATACTTTCATCCGGATGGTGTAGGTGCTCCTTATCAAATTGGGGTATTTCAATTTGCAGCTCATGGAGAGTCAGCAGAAGGTCCCAATAAGGGTGGTGTTTTTACAAATCATTGCGTGGTAACGAGTATCAAGATAAATAAATCTGGGCATCTCCATGCTCTTTCCTACTGCAATATACATGGCCTCTGGGAAAGCACAAAACAGATCACAGTTGAATGAATAATAAATAATAATTCAAAAAAATAACCACCTCTTCTCGGGGTGGTTATCTTTTAATTTAATAATCCTTTTTTATTACCGGATTAAAGATAAATAAGTTTTTAGAATTTTAGAAGAATTCTTCATCATCAATGTAAACTGTGTTCTTATAATTTGAAGAACTTACAAATCTTCTCTTTGTTTCTCCTTTTGTCATCTGATAGTATGCAACTATGGCACCAAGATTTCTGGAGAATTCCTCATCGGATATCAATCTAAAAGGATCGAAATCACTTCTTGTATTATCTTTTTTAATGTTTTTAGTTATCGTTTTCATGGTATCACCTCCTTCACATTTAGCTACAATATATTAAGCAATATATGTGCCAACTATTAATTTTATTCACTATAATTTATTTGTTGTCAAGTAATTAAAAGACTAAAAGTGTTTAATTGAGGCAAATTTTTGATTTCAGAATAAATGTGTCATTATGATACATAGCAGTAGAATAACCGGTATCTATTTGATACTAATAATACGAAATTATCCGTTGTAAAATATAATCTTTCTTTGTTTTTTCAATTTTTCCCATTTTGATTTTTATTTTCTTGACATTTTTTTTTCCATATGATAGGGTATTTTTAGATAATTCTTCTAATAGTTAAGAGGTGTTAACCAACATGAAAATTACTGATGTAAGAGTTAAAAGGGTTTCAAATGAGGGTAAGCTAAAAGCTTACGTCTCGGTAACTTTTGATGATTCTTTTGTTGTTCATAATTTGAAAGTAATCGATGGTCATAGCGGCATTTTTGTAGCTATGCCCAGTAGAAAAACCAACAGTGGTGAGTTTAAGGATGTAGCACACCCTATTAACTCGGCATTCAGGGAAGTGTTACAAAAAGCAGTTCTTGAAGCTTATAATAATGAACGTGAGAAAGAGAAAGCAAAAAAGCAGGAACATCAATAGTTACTCCTTTTATTAAGTTCTGATTCTGCAATAAGAAGAGAACCTACCCTCTTTTAATGAGTATTACTTAATGAGACATACGATAAATGAACTGTAAGTTTGTTCAAATCCAAAAATTTGTTTTTGGTCTTAATCCAAAAATGTAAAAAAAATAAATCAAATTTTGAAATGGTATAAAGAATACCTTTTTATTTTGCATTTTGTAAATAATTTTTTATATTATTCCTGGAAATAGCAGGTGATTGGATAATCCTGGAATTACCAATAGCGTAATATTTACTGGGGCGTCGGCAAGCGGTAAGCCATCAGGTTTTGGTCCTGACATTCGGAGGTTCGAATCCTCCCGCCCCAGCAATTCAGAAAAAACTCTGGAGAGAAAAATTGGTTAAGAGAGAGTTAAAGCTCATTTCAGGTACGGCAAACAGGCCATTGGCAGAGAGAATTGCAAAGAAACTTGGAATGGCATTAACTGATGTTGAGATTTCGAGATTTGCCGATCAGGAAACCTTTGTTAAGGTTAAGGAGTCGGTGCGAGGAGCTGATGTTTTTGTAATCCAGCCCACATCAAATCCTGCAAATGAAAACCTTATGGAGCTATTAATAATACTGGATACGTTAAAGAGGGCTTCAGCAGGGAGAATAACGGCAGTTATACCGTACTACGGGTATGCCAGACAGGACAGGAAAGCTCAACCAAGAACACCCATAACGGCAAAACTGGTTGCTGATCTTATAACAGTGGCAGGTGCGAACAGGATTCTTTTACTCGATGTGCACGCTCAGCAAATTCAGGGATACTTTGATATCCCTGTGGATCACCTATTTGCTACACCTGTTTTATTTAACTATTTTAAAAAAACAGGAATGGAGTTTGTTGTTGTCTCGCCTGATGCAGGAGGTGTTGAAAGGGCGCGATTTTTTGCAAGTCTTCTAAAGACAAATATGGCACTGATAGATAAAAGAAGGTACGATAAAAATAAAACAACTGTAATGAATATAGTTGGAGAGGATTTAATCAAAGAATCAAATCTGATAATTATCGATGATATGATAGACACTGCGGGTACATTATGCTCCGCAGCGGAAGCTCTTATGGCGAAAGGTGCTAAGAGCATTTATGCCTGTGCTACTCATGGGGTTTTTTCTGGGGAAGCAATACGGAGGATTGAAAACTCTCCAATAAGTAAGGTTGTTGTCACTGATTCAATATATTTTGATAAGGAAAAAAACAATTCTTCTAAAATTGAGATTCTTTCAATCTCGTCGCTGATTGCAGATGCCATAGAAAGGATCCATGAAGACAGGTCTGTGTCACCACTGTTTCTTGATAAAGAATCTTACCAGATAATAGAATTGGAATAATTTTTTTAGTTGCTATTCTCTCGTTGAGAGCTCAGTATTTGTGAATTCAGGTGCAATTTTTTGTTTTGGGATTTATCCAAAAACCTAACTATAAGATGAGGGGCACTAATTATGAAAACGTACGAATTAAATGTTATTCCCAGAGAGAAATCAGGAAAGGAGATAGCTAAAAAAATTCGAAGAAATGGGTTGATTCCAGCAGAGGTTTATGGGGCACATAAAAACATTCACATTTCGGTCAGAGCCCATGAGTTTGAAAAGATTTTTGAGGAGATTGGTGAACATTCAATACTTAAATTAAATATTGACGATAAAAAAAGTATCGAAGCAATTGTTAAAGATTTCCAGATTCATCCTGTTTATAAAAATATCATTCATATTGATTTTTATGAGGTTGAAAAAGGGAAGAAACTTAGGACTGAAATTCCAATCAGGTTTGTAGGAACATCCAAGGGGGTTAAAAAAGGAGGCATTCTTGAAAGCTTTCTTACAGATCTTGAGATTGAATGTTTGCCAAAAGATATCCCCGATATAATAGAAGTAGATATTTCTCAGCTTGATCTGGGTGATTCACTTCATGTAAAAGATATTAAAGTGGGGCCTGAAATAAGGATTCTTTCAAACCCAGAGCAGGTAGTAGTTACAGTAGGTGTGCCATCAAGAGTGGTAGTTGAAGAGGAAGTGCCTGAAGAAGAGGTTGAAGAAGAGGCTCCATCTGAAAAAGCTGAAGAATAAATGCCTCCAGTAGATACGAATATTATAAACGGGTTTAAAGTTGAAACTTATAGTGGGATTAGGGAATCCAGGGAAAAAGTACGCAAAAAATAGACATAATCTTGGGTTTATGGCAGTAGACAGATTTGCAGAAAAACATAATATAAGCCTAAACATAAAGAAAAAGAAAGCCATATACGGAAGAGGGACCTGTAATGGAGAGGAGGTTGTGGTTCTAAAACCCCAAACATTCATGAATCTGAGTGGAGAAGCTGTTCTTTATCTGGCCAGTTTCCTTAAGATCAAACCGGAGAATATAATAGTGGTGGCCGATGATACGGAACTTCCATTTGGAAAAATCCGGATCAGGAGGAAAGGTGGGTCCGGTGGGCATAATGGAATTAAATCCCTTATCAATTCATTAAAAACTGAGGATTTTCCGAGATTGAGATTTGGAATAGGTCGGCCCCCGGAAGACTCGGGGATTGAGCTTTATGATTATGTGTTGCAGGATTTCACTCCAGAGGAATTAAATATATTGAATGAAAAACTGGATACTGTAGCGGATGCACTTACAATCATGGTTACAAAATCAATTGATGAAGCAATGAATATATATAATGGTTAACGAGTTTTATATACTTTTGGTTCTTCCTCAATTGAAACCCCGTTTATTTTATAGGAATATTTTTTAATTATACCAGATGTCTCCTTCTGTTGCTTTAAAATCAGGGCAGAAAATGAAGATACACAGAAATATTTATTTAAAAATCAGAAATTACTGCAGAGAAAATAAATTGATTGAAAGAGGCGACAGAATACTTGTGGCTGTTTCGGGTGGACCTGATTCTGTTTTTTTACTTCATTTTATAATTATGGTATCTAAAGAAATAGTATTTGATTATGCGGTCTGTCATGCAGAACATGGAATAAGAGGCGAGGAATCAATTAGAGACCAGGAATTTGTGAAAAATATGTGTACTTCAATGGGAATAAGGTTATATGAAGGGTCCATTGATGTGCCGGCAAACAAAAGGGATGATGAGTCCTTGGAAGAGGCTGCAAGGAGATTACGATATGAGTTTTTCAAAGATATTATGAGAACTGAAGGGTTCAATAAGCTGGCAACAGGTCATACATATAACGATAATACTGAAACAATCCTTTTGAGACTCCTCATGGGGACAGGTTCTGTAGGTTTTGCTGGTATAAAGCCGAAAAGGGATAATATAATCAGGCCCCTTCTTTGTGTTCGAAAAGAAGAGATTTTGTCATGCCTTGAAGATGGAGATTATCGGATTGATAGAACGAATCTCGAGATAGATTATCTCAGAAATAGATTGAGGCTTAAGGTTCTTCCTATTCTCAGAGAGATAAACCCGTTGTATGATGAACATTTGCAGAGGTTTGCAGTGATTAAAAATGATGAGGGGGAGTTTATAGAGGAAATCACAGAAAAATATCTTAATCAGATTTTAATGGAACAATCAGGAGATAAAACAGTTGTCAACCTTCCAGATTTTTTAAACCTTCATATTGCTATAAGAAGGAGAATTTTAATCAGATTGATTAGAAATGTTTATAATGGATATCCGAGCTATAAGTTAATAAACATGTTAGTATCTGTGAAACCGGGTGGTAATAAATTATTATATTCCAATAAATTATTTGAGGTTAGAAAAGAATATGATAAGCTTATTGTGGATAAAAGGGTTGTCTGCGAGAATATTGAAGACTATTTTTACTACCTGAATAGACCAGGTGAGAATGGAGAGTTAATTGAATTAAAAGAGATAGATAAAATACTTAAATTAAATTATCTTAATAGTGTGGAAAGATTTGATAACGATAAGCTATATATAGATGCAGAAAGTGTTGTCTTCCCTCTGGTTATTAGAAATAGGCGAGAAGGAGATAGAATAAAACTGCCTGGAGTTGGAGTAAAGAAACTAAAAGACCTCTTCATAGATGATAAGGTTCCCCTAAAATTAAGGGACAAAGTTCCCCTCGTTGTTGATGGATCAGGAAAAATTATTGGGATACTTCGAACTATTTATGGAAAACCAAACAGAACTGCCTGTGATTTCATGGTTAAAAAATGTACGAGAAACGTACTTGTACTTGAACTTTGTTAAATGGTATAATTTTTTAAGATGAATAATATATATGGGTAGTTTGGTCATTATTTCGTTGTTGGATAACAAAAATTGAGAAAAATAGGTACCAGGAATTATGATAAAAAAGAGTGAGGGGCTAAAAGAAGGTAAAAAGGTGGTTGAGAAAATAATTCCAGTGATAAAAAAGGACGAAATTCAAAACAAGGTAATTGAGCTTGGACGTGCTATTACAAGAGATTTTAATGGTAAAGAGCCGGTGCTAATCTGTAACCTTAAGGGAGCATTTATATTTCTTGCTGATCTGTGCAGGTGCATTGATTTACCAATTTCAATAGATTTCATAGCAACAGCTAGCTATGATGGTGTTGAAAGCAGTGGGGATGTTAGAATTGTGAAAGACCTGAAGATGGATGTGAGGGGAAGAGATGTTATTCTGGTAGAAGATATTATAGATACAGGGTTTACAATTGAGTATATAGTTAAATATCTTGAACTCCACTATCCAAAAAGTGTTACGATATGCACATTGCTTGATAAACCCTCGAGAAGGCGTGTGAATGTAAAAATAGATTACACAGGATTTGTTGTGGATGATATCTTTTTAGTTGGATATGGACTTGATTACAATGAAAAATATCGAGAACTTAATTATATTGGAGAATTAAGAGTAGAGGAAAGGGAGTAAGGTGAATAACAACAGAAGTGATTTTAAAAACTTTAAACCTTCAAATAGATTGGCTCTGATAGCAATAATTGGGCTCCTTGCCCTTTTTATGATGTTTATGTTCAATAAACCCAAAGAAAGCTATCAGGAGATAGATTATTCGTACTTTATCCAGCTTGTTAAGGATGGAAAGGTTCAGAAGTTAAGGATTGTTGATAAAGATATTTATGGTTATATATCTGGTGGTGATTCTCCCCTGATCTCATTTCATACTATTATTCCATACAATGATCCCCAGCTTATACCAACGCTTCTAAAGCATGATGTAGAGTTTAAGGGGGGTGTAAAGAAGAATTATCCATTTCTCAATGCGTTGATAAGCATTGTTCCCTGGATACTCATTCTTGGGGTTTTCTGGTTCATAATGCTAAGACAGATTCAGGGCACCAGTAATAAAGCTCTGTCATTTGGTAAAAGCAGGGCAAGGCTTGCTTCAGATTCTGCTAAAAAGGTAACATTTAAGGATGTGGCAGGTGTTGAGGAGGCGAAAGAAGAGCTTAAAGAGGTGATAGATTACCTCAAGGACCCGGGAAAGTATAAAAAAATGGGAGCAAAAATCCCCAAAGGTCTTTTGCTTGTAGGTCCGCCTGGAACGGGGAAAACTCTCCTTGCCAAAGCAATAGCAGGTGAGGCGGGAGTGCCATTTTTCAGTATGAGCGGTTCTGATTTTGTAGAGATGTTTGTTGGAGTTGGGGCGAGCAGGGTAAGAGACCTGTTTGATCAGGGGAAAAAGCATGCCCCCTGCATTATTTTCATCGATGAGCTGGATGCTGTGGGAAGAGTAAGGGGTGCAGGATACGGTGGTGGACATGATGAGAGGGAGCAGACCCTCAACCAGTTGCTCGTTGAGATGGATGGATTTGAAGAAAACGAGGGAATAATTGTAGTGGCCGCAACGAATCGTCCTGATGTGCTTGATCCGGCTCTTCTCAGACCGGGAAGGTTTGACAGGCAGGTCGTGGTTGATATTCCAGATGTGAAGGGTAGGGA
This sequence comes from uncultured Spirochaetota bacterium, assembly GCA_964518675.1. Lineage (GTDB taxonomy): Bacteria > Spirochaetota > B62-G9 > B62-G9 > CAZFGQ01 > CAZFGQ01. Next base: position 11,581 of record CAZFGQ010000005.1, on the reverse strand, counting down.
AGGAATTCTCAAAGTACATGCCCAGAAAATACCACTTGCGAAGTCAGTTAATCTCAAGGTGATAGCCAGAGGAACACCGGGATTTTCCGGCGCTGATCTGGCAAATCTGGTAAATGAAGCCGCACTCCTGGCAGCCAGGAGAAATAAGAAGAAAGTGGGTATGGAAGAGTTTGAATTTGCAAAGGATAAGGTTTTAATGGGACCGGAGAGAAGGAGCATAGTTATATCTGAAGAAGAGAAAAGAATAACCGCCTACCATGAAGCCGGGCATGCACTCCTTGGTATGAAGCTTCCGAATGCTGATCCTGTGCATAAAATGACGATTATCCCAAGGGGTCTTTCTCTGGGGATTACTCAGAGCTTACCCGAGAATGAGAAACATAATCTTACTAAAGCCTACCTTCTCGATCAGCTAACGCTTCTAATGGGGGGACGGGCTGCGGAGGAAATAATTTTTGGCGAGGGTAGCATTACCACAGGAGCCCAGAATGACATAGAAAGAGCCACTAAACTTGCAAGACGTATGGTATGTGAATGGGGTATGAGCGAAAAGCTTGGGCCACTCCAGTATGGACAGAAAGAAGAACCTATATTCATTGGGAAAGAGATAGCAAGACATAAGGACTACAGTGAAATAACATCACAGCTCATAGATGAGGAAATCAGAAACTTTGTCGAAGGTTCATATGAAAAGGCTAAAGACATATTGCTGAAAAACAGGGATATATTGGAGAAACTTGCAACAAGGCTTCTCGAAAAAGAGGTTCTGGATAGAAAAGAAATAGAAAAAATTGTGGGTATTGAGAAAAAAACTAAACAAAAGAAAGTAAAAGCAAAGGAAACAGGCAAGATTGAAAAAGAAAAAGTGCAGAAAGAAAGCACATCTAAATCTTCTCCTGCAGAAAAAAGTGAGGAAAAGCAACCTGTAGGCAATCTTACCATGAGAAAAAAGTCCTCATAGTAAAAGAGATTAATCGGAAAGGGCTCGTGGAAAATATAAGTGGTGAATGTTAAAGTGAGAAAAAGTTCTAATGAAAATGGGTTTTAATCCTCCTGAACTTATCCTGCCAGCTGGAAATTTTCAAAAATTGAAATATGCACTGGCCTACGGAGCTGATGCAGTGTATGCTGGCCCACCGGATTGTTCTTTGAGAGCAAGGCTTAATGAGTTTGATATGGAAAGCCTCAAAGAAGCCATTGAATATACGAAGTTAAGAAACAAAAAAATTTATATTACCCTCAATCTGTTTGCAAGAAACTCTGATTTCTGGAAAATTGAAAGATATGTTAAAGAGCTGGAGGAATATGCTCCTTCTGCCTTTATTGTTTCTGATCCTGGAGTTGTGAGGTTTTTAAAAAAACTAAAAATAAAAACTCCCCTTCATCTTAGCACACAGGCAAATACTCTCAACTTTGAGTCAGTTAGGTTCTGGGAGGAAGCTGGCATAGAAAGGATTATACTTGCAAGGGAACTAAACTATGATGAAATAGTGGAGATTCGGGAAAATTGCCGCAATGTAGAACTTGAAATTTTTATACATGGTGCAATGTGTATGGCATATTCGGGACGTTGCATTCTATCCCTTTATTTTACCGGTAGGGAAGGGAACCGTGGAGATTGTTCCCATACCTGTCGGTGGAAATACTACCTGATTGAAGAAAAGAGAGCTGATGATCCCATTGAAATTGAAGAACACGGTGATGGTTCCTATATACTGAGTTCTAGGGATCTGTGCCTTATAAATTACCTTGAAGAATTGAAAAGCCTTCATCTCGATGGTTATAAAATTGAGGGAAGAACCAAGAATGTTTTTTACGTGTCACTGGTGGCAAGGGCTTATAGAATGGCGCTTGATAGAGTTTATAATCTTGGGGATGGTGATTCGATAATGGCACCTGAAGACCTAATCAACTTGCTTGATAATCATGGGTATACAACCGGGTTTATATTTAGAGGGACAGATATTGCCAAGAATGAACATCTCAGTGTTGATGAACTTCAGAATCCTTTTGAAAAACAGTATAAAAAGCAGTATATAGTTGGTTTGGTCAGAGAGGCTGACTCCAGAAAAATGATTGTGGAGGTAAAAAATCCGCTTAGGAAAAACGATACCGTACTTGCCATAAGTCCGGATATGATTGAGGAGGTAAAAATACTATCAATTAGGGATGGTGAGGATTATATAGACATTGCATATGGTGCAAAGAAGCAGATTGTTACAGTTCAAATAGATAGAGATATATCCGGTAGCACGTGGAATTTTGGGATACTTGTAAAAAAGCACAAGCCTCTGGAATAATTCCTTTTTGTTGTTCCGCTTTGAATTTTTTGCCAATCATAATTTCAAGATAATACTCCCGAAAGAGTCTAATTTTTGATAGAGTTTTCAGTCGAAGTATATGTGAAAATTGATATTCCTGTACAATTATTTTTTCTTGATCCGATATAATTACTGAGAATCTGAAATATGTATATAAACAAAACTTGCTACGAATATTTTTACATTCATTTGGTTGACGAATTTTTATACGGTGATCCAGTTGGTAAAATACCTTACCTCAACTGCGCTAACTGCAGGAAATCAAATGACTTAAAGGAATGGTATCTATGATGTCTGATGTAATGGAGATAGTAAACTGCAATATTTGTGGAAGTTCTGATTCCAGATTGTATCTCAATATGGATGGATATTCTTATAGAAAGTGCAGGAATTGTGGATTGGTTTATCAGAATCCAAGACCTGATTTCACACATCTAAAAAATATCTACAATGGGGACTACTTCAATTACGAGTTTAAAAATCAGCATAATTTTTTTAATCTTATGCTGCTGGGGCTGAGAGATATTGGATTTGATAGAATTTTTCCAACTCCGAAGGGGAAGCGGTTTCTAGACATCGGTTGTGCTACGGGATTGCTTCTGAAGCACATGAAGGAGAGTGGGTGGTGTGAACAGGGAGTTGAGATATGCAGGGAATCAGCTGAATATGGGATTAGAAACTATGGGGTTAATATCTTCATTGGCACACTTGAAGAGGCAAGATTTCCCGGGGATTTCTTCGATGTGGTGCATTTTTCTCATCTGATTGAACATGTCCCTGATCCGAAGGGATTACTCTCTGAGGTTTTTCGGATAGTTAAACCAAATGGGCATGTTATAATTACCACACCTAATGTTGGGGGTTTGCAGGCAAGAATATCGGGGAAGGGTTGGAGATCTGCAATTCCTGAGCATATATATCTCTTTTCAAAATCTACCCTCAGATTGCTTCTGGAATTGACGGGGTTTAATATCGTCAAACAGGTTTCGTGGGGTGGGATCCCACTGGGAAAAAGACCTAATTTTATTAAAAGGCCTGCAGATAAGTTGGCCAAGTTTTTCAATGTTGGTGATGTGATGCTATTCCACTGTGTTCCGAATAAAAATGTACTTTTAAAAACACACTTCGAGGGAAAAAATGACAACAGAAAAGTATATCCAGATAATTACAACAACACCGGATCTGAATACAGCAGAAAAATTAGCTGAAACCCTTGTTGATAGGAAACTTGCCGGGTGTGTGCAGATTATAGGTCCTTTTAACAAATAAGATTGCAGGAAATGGTGTATGCTTACTGTAACCATTATACTTTTCGCCGGTATTTTATTCGGGTTTTTTGTTAAGAAACTTATTGACACTGGATCATTGCCGGATAAAGTCGTAACTGCACTTATTGTTTTTCTATTATTTGTAATGGGCTATTCTATTGGTTCAAATAAGATTATGGCGATAAGGTTGATTACAGCTGGTAAGAATGCGCTATTAATCTCACTGGCTACTGTCATTGTAAGTATTGTGATTTCATTTCCGGTATATAAATATTTTTTCAGGGATGAAGATGAAGCTTAGTATTATAATTTTAGTTGCTTTTATTATTGGAACGGTTACTGGATTTTCGTCTATTTTACCTGAAAGATTTATTCCAGTAAATATTACAGATATAACGCTTTATTTTTTAATTTTTGCAGTTGGGTTTATGGTAGGTGCAAACTCACGAATATGGAACTATTTGAAGAAAAAGAATCTTAGGATCCTTATGGTGCCCCTTCTGACCGTGGTTGGAACACTTCTCGGCGGATTATTGATATCTCCATTTATTAGTGGGCACGATCTGTTTGAGGTTTTATCCGTGTGTTCGGGATTTGGTTATTACAGCCTTTCCAGCGTGTTGATAACAGGGATTAAAGGCGAATTGCTGGGGATAACTGCTCTGATGAGTAATCTTTTTCGTGAACTTTTCACACTGTTATTTGCACCTGTGATGGTCAGAGTTTTTGGTAAGATTGCTCCTATTGCTTCTGGCGGTGCTACAACAATGGATGTTACCCTTCCTGTAATTTATAAGTTTTCAGGTGAAGAATATTCGATAATTGCGATTGTAAGTGGATTTGTACTTACTTTACTTGTACCAATAATGGTGCCCGCTTTTTTAAACTTTTCTGGCCGATAAATATAGCTTTTATAAAAAAAGCTGATTATAATTTTAAAGGTAAAATTCCATATCCGTATAGATATTTGTGAAGTTGCAGGAGAAGAAGATTTACTGCGCATTTTATAAAATAATATTTATGATTGAAAAGTATGTTGTTAAGGTTAATTTCTTATTGTACTAAAATGTTCGGGGGTTTAGATGAAAAATATTCCTGTACTTCATGTTGAAGGGCGAAGCCTTGCAGAGGCATACGAAAAAGCGATAGTTGAGCTTTTTAACAATGGTATCAGGATTAAAACCCAGTACGATAGGCCTGATGATCCACCCAGCATTGATGCTACAATGAATATCACAGTATGGGAACCATGGTCAGATCCAATGATCCATAAGGCATTTCCAGGTGGTATAGAAGATTTGAGAGAATATGTAATGGAGCTAGAGGGATATAAGGATAACTGGATGAAGAGTATGAATGATCCCCAGGATACGCGATGGGAGTATACATACCACTGGCGACTGCATGATTATGGAAGCTGGAAAGAAAAAGATTTTACCACGGGAAAACAGGTGGTTAAAGGTGCATTTCGGATAAACCAGATAAATGCTGTTGTAGAAAAACTTGCCAGAGAACCCTATACAAGACAGGCCCAGATGATTACATGGATGCCCAATATTGATCTTCAGTGCTATGATCCTCCATGCCTTCAATCCCTGTTTTATAGAATAGTAGAGGATGATGATGGGACCCGATATCTTAACTGTAATGTTAGATTTAGAAGTAATGATGCATGGGGTGCTAATTTTATGAATATGTTTGGAATTATCCACTTTAACCGAAATGTTATACTCAGTGAGCTTGAGAGGAAGACCGGTCGGAAACACAAGCTTGGCCGTTTAAACTGGCATGCAGACTCATATCATATATACGGAAAAGATATCGAGGATTGTAGGAAAAGATTGATTGAAAAGCTCAGGGAGCCTTTTGATAAAAGAATATTCAATTTTTTTGATCCAGTTATCCAGGAAATTTACAATGAAGCTGAGGAAAAAATCAGACAGAAAATAGAGAAGTATAATATAGAACATGGTATTGAAAAATAAGGCGTTAAAAATTATTATTGAACTATGCAATAGCTTTATCATTAAGGCTTAAAAGGAGGTGATGAATATTGCGCAGAATATATTTAATACCGTTTTTGATTATTATATTTTGCGTTGCTATTGCTTATGGCAGAGAACATAAAAAGGAGGGGAGTATGAAAGTAGAACTTAAGGTTGAAAGCCCGGCGTTTAAAAATGGGGGCATGATACCTACAAAATATACCTGCGATGGAGAGGATGTCTCACCGCCTATAAGCTGGTCAGAAGGTCCTGAAGGCACAAAAAGTTATGCATTAATAGCGGATGATCCCGATGCTCCAATGGGAACATGGGTTCACTGGGTCATATATAATATCCCTCCAGATATAACCAGGCTAGATGAAAATGTACCCAAGGTGGAGGAACTCCCAAATGGAGCTGTGCAGGGTGTAAATGATTTCAGACGGTATGGGTACGGAGGCCCCTGTCCTCCAGGTGGAACTCACAGGTATTACTTTAAGGTATATGCTCTTGATACCGAGCTAAAAGATGGTCCTGGACTTACGAAAAAGAAACTTTTAAAGAGAATTGAAGGGCATATAATAGGGTATGGCGAATTGATGGGAAGGTATTCAAGGTGAAGAAGGATATTATCACGATAGGAGAATTGGATAAGAAAGAACTCATAGAGCTCGTTCATCTCGGTAAAGAGATAAAGGAAAATCCGGAGAAATACAGAACCTCGCTCTCAGAAAAAACCCTTCTTCTTCTTTTTCAGAAAACCTCCACAAGAACCCGATTATCCTTTGAACTTGGAATGAAGTTACTGGGGGGAAATGTTATAGTGCTTGATTGGGAGAAGAGCAATTTCAGCATAAGTCCACTTGAATATGAGGCAAAATATGTTTCAAGAGTTGTTGATTGTATTATGGCGAGACTTCTTACAAATGAAAAGATTGTAGAGCTGGCAGCCCATTCTGAAGTTCCTGTTATAAATGGTTGTTGTAATATGTTTCACCCCTCCCAGATCCTTGGTGACCTGCTTACTATATATGAGATAAAGGGAAACTTTGATGTTACAATTACCTATGTGGGAGTTCAGAATAATGTGGCTAATTCGATGTTTCTTGCCTGTAAGGCACTGGGAATAAACCTCATTTTTGTTACTCCAGAGATTGATTCTGTTCCCGAAGGGTTAGAAAAAGAAATGGAGGAGTATTCTGGATTTACAAGAACTCTGAATCTCAATAGTGCCCTTGAAAAAACTGATTTTTTATATACAGACACATGGATCAATATGGAATACTTTGGAAAAGCAGAGTATGCCTCTTATATTAAATCAAGAATTGACTTAATGCTTCCATATCAAATAACAGAGGAAATGATTCGGGGTCGTGATCTATATTTTATGCATGATATGCCGGTTCATCCAGGCTATGAGGTTGATGAGTGGGTGCTGAAGAACGAAAAGTCTGTGGTGTACCAGCAGGCTGAAAACAGGCTCTATTCGGCGCAGTCATTACTTTACTATCTGTTAAAGTTATAATTTTTCGGGATTATATCCATAGTTCTCACATCATATTTTCAACCACTTTTTAGCAATTTCTCAGAAGTAAAATTGTTATGCTGCCAGTTTTTTATTTCTTTTTTAGAATTGAGGTTGTGGTTTTTTGATATAAGCGATAAATCTGGATGGATGTGACAAGACAAGAAATTGAAGACAAGTAAGAAGGGGATAATTTTAGTATATGGCCGTTAATAAATTAAAAAATGATTCAGGATTTAAAAAGGAACTTAGAATAATTGAAGCTTTTTCAATTGCCTCTGGGGCAATGATAAGTTCTGGAATATTTGTGTTGCCGGGCATAGCATTTGCCAAAGCAGGTCCTGCTGTATTTCTCTCTTATTTTTTTGCATCTGTAATTGCCTCTATGGGGATGTTAAGTCAAGCAGAGTTGATATCTGCTATGCCAAAGGCAGGCGGAGATTATTTTTACATCACTAGAAGCCTTGGCCCGGCAGTTGGAACTGTAAATGGTCTGTTAAACTGGTTTTCTCTTTCACTGAAAAGCTCATTTGCGCTTGTTGGTATTGGGGCTTTTGCAAATGTCTTTCTGGGCTTTCCTCCCAGGATTGTAGGAGTTGCTTTTTGCCTGCTTTTTCTGTTTTTAAACCTTCTGGGGACTAAGAAGGCAAGTAGATTTCAGGTTTATCTTGTTATTTCACTTCTTGTATTTATGGTTTTTTATATTTTTGGGGGATTGCCGAGGGTTTCAATCAGAAATTATGAGCATTTTATGCCCTATGGATTTGGAAAGGTTCTGGCCACATCGGGATTTGTATTTATCTCATATGGTGGATTACTTAAAGTTGCAGCACTTGCTGAAGAGGTAAAAAACCCTGGAAAAACCATACCACAATCCATGATACTATCGCTGTTTGTGGTTGGTTTTCTCTATATGATGATTGTGTTTACCACCACTGGTATTCTCTCACCAGAGAGATTTAAAGGAACACTTACCCCTATAAGTGATGGTGCAGAGGTTTTTCTTGGGTCCGGGGGCAGGTATCTTTTTAGCCTGGCAGCTGTTATTGCTTTCTTTACCACGGCAAATGCTGGTATAATGGCAGCTTCCAGGTATCCCCTTGCTCTTAGTAGAGACAGACTTCTTCCGTCTTTTTTGTTGAAAACCTCTAGAAAGAATAATATTCCGTACATTTCAATAATGATTACGGGTGGTTTCATAATTGTTTCTCTTTTTCTGAAGCTTGAAGTTTTTGTAAAGGCTGCTTCTACAATAATGATTTTTACGTATATTTTTGCCTGTTTATCAGTGATTATCCTCAGGGAAAGCAAACTTGTTAATTATCAGCCAGTTTTCAAGGTTCCTTTTTATCCGTGGATGCAGATATTTGGAATGCTTGGGTACGGAGCTTTAATATTCGAGATGGGTCTTGAAGCAGTAGGAATAAGTGGAGGATTGGCACTGATTGGTATAGGAATTTATCTTGTTTATGGGAAGAAAAAATCTCTGAAGGAATATGCACTTCTCTATTTAATCAGGAGGATTACAGCGAGGGAACTGGTTACCAGGGACCTCGAAGATGAATTGCGTGAGATAATAAGGAAGAGAGATGAAATAACAATTGATAGATTTGACAGGCTTGTTGAGAAAAGTGTTGTTCTCGATATTGAAGAAGAGATGACTTATGACGAGTTCTTCAGATTGGTTTCGAAAGAGCTTTCAAATAGGTTAAAAATGCCGGATGGTGAAATATATAATATACTCATTAAAAGAGAGAAAGAAAGCAGCACGGCGATAACACCAACAGTAGCAATTCCTCATATAGTGATTCCTGGAGAGAAAAAGTTTGATATCCTGATAGCAAGAGCCAAATCGGGGATTTGTTTCACCGAGAATGCACCATCGGTAAAAATCATTTTTGTTCTTGCTGGAAGCAGGGATGAAAGAAACTTTCATCTAAGAGCCCTTTCATCAATCGCCCAGATAATCCATGACCCGGGATTTCAGGATAAATGGATGAGTGCAAAAACCCTGGAGGATTTGAGGGATATAATCCTTCTTGGAAAAAGAACAAGGGCATGAGTAGTTGCTCTCCGGATTTTTCCAGGGCCTTCTTGGATGTCATACCTGATTATTTTTTTAATATTGTTGCACTGTCAGGTGATATCCCGTTTCTTCCGCAAATAGTTAGTATCTGATCGTTTGTTTTGTTCTTACACCAAGCATCAGATGGGGTATATTAATCCACAAAAATCATTTACCAAAATGGTATTCTGTTTTTATATAAAAATTTTGGTACCAATGGGTTCAATTTAGATTAAAAATATATAATGGTACTATAATATTTAATCCAAATTGGTTACTCAATGTAATTTTTTTTCAGTAAAATATTTAAAGAACAGGGAGAGAAAATATGATATTTAATCTTTCATTTGAGTCTGGAACACCTGTATATATCCAGATTAAGAAACATATCGAGAGACTTGTCAGGGAAGGTATCCTGAAACCAGGTATTAAATTGCCTTCCACAAGGGAACTTGCCCGCTCCCTTGGAGTAAGCAGAAATACTGTTGTACAGGCGTATTCACTCCTTGAGGCTGAAGAAATTGTTCAATCCACCACCGGTAGAGGTACATACATAAAGTCAGGCATTTATGAAGATAAAGCTCTTAAAAGAAAGTTGCCCTGGGAGGGATTGGACCAATTCGATTTTGACGTATTTCTCTCCTCTTCATGGAGAAGAATATCTGAAAGAGTTGGTTATGATTATAATGTGTTCCTCTCCTCTGAAAAGAATGCATCATATAACTTTTTTAATCCTGAAGAATGTAATGAACATAGTTTTCCGATTGAGGATTTCAGGTACTCTCTTTCAGCCGCCATAAAGAGGTATAAATATAGTCTGCTTTCAGCAAACTCGGCCCGTGGGTTCCCTCCTCTCGTTGAGCGAATTACCATAATGATGAGAGGAAGAGGAATAGAGGCGACGGAAGAGAACATTATTATTACCAGTGGAATTCAACAGGGGCTAAGCTTAATTGCTCATTTGTTTTTAGACCCGGGAGACACAGTTGTACTTGAAAGGTTTACCTATCCAGGCGCACTCAATGTTTTTCGTTCGGTTAAAGCTGAATGTATCGGGGTTCCCGTTGATATAGATGGTATCAATTTAGATATCCTGGAGAATGTATTTAAAAGGCGGAATCCAAAGTTATTTTATTGTATTCCAACATTTCATAATCCAATTGGCTATCTACTTCCAGAGAATCAGAGGCGAGCTCTGGTTGATTTATGTTCCCGATACAGGGTAATTTTAATTGAAGATGACTATGCTCATGAACTCTACTTTGATGGTCAGGAGCCCCTTCCTATAAAGTCGATTGACGATGTTGGTTGTGTAATATACATGGGAAGCTTTTCAGAAACAATATTTCCGGGGATAAGGATCAGCTGGATTGTTGCCCCAAGCAAAATAATAAAAAAAATCTCGGTGTTGAAAAAATCAACAGATCTCTATACAAATCTTATTCTCCAGGGTGCACTGGTGGAGTTTATCAAGAATGGATATTTTTACAGATACATCAAAAAGAAAGTAAAGATATTGAGAAAATTATATACAACTCTTTACAACGCTATGATGAGGTACTTTCCCGATTATGTTAAGTTCAGCCGGATAAAAGGTGGGATGTTTCAATGGGTTGAACTTCCTGAAAATTTGGATTCACTTGAGCTCCTCTTCGATTCTCGTAATATGGGTGTTTTATTCGCCCCGGATAGATTGTTTTTAGCTGATGAATGGCAAAAAAGTGGATTCAGGTTGAGCTTCTTTGGTCTTTGTGAATCGGAAATTTGGAAAGGAATAGAACTCTTAGGGAGCGTAATTAAAAAAAATTTCTAAAGGGAGGTACAAAGTAATGGAAAAATCTACAAAAACCACAAAGATTGGGCTTGCACAGATGTTAAAAGGAGGAGTAATAATGGACGTGGTAACACCGGATCAGGCCAGGATTGCAGAGGATGCCGGTGCTGTGGCAGTTATGGCTCTTGAAAGGGTGCCAGCCGATATCAGGTCAGAAGGGGGAGTTGCCAGAATGAGTGACCCTGCCTTGATTGAAGAGATAATGAAAGCAGTTACTATACCTGTAATGGCAAAGGTAAGAATAGGTCACTTTGTAGAAGCTCAGATCCTTGAATCTCTGGGCGTGGATTATATTGATGAAAGTGAGGTACTCACACCCGCCGATGAGGAAAACCATATTGATAAACATCTATTTAAAGTTCCATTTGTATGTGGAGCGAGGTGCCTTGGTGAAGCACTTCGTAGAATAGCAGAGGGAGCTTCAATGATCAGAACAAAGGGAGAAGCTGGAACCGGTAATGTTGTGGAGGCAGTAAGACACATGAGAATGATAATGAGCGAGATAAAAAAATTGAGCAGTATGGATAAGAGTGAGCTAATGGCTGAGTCAAAAAGAATGAACGCACCATATGAACATGTAAAA
>CAZFGQ010000004.1:0-70586 GCA_964518675.1 uncultured Spirochaetota bacterium | reverse complement strand
GTGGTGCTACTTTATTGCTAATAAAAAGTGTCCACGATGTTATGCTATTTATGAATTAGGTATTACTCTTACTGGGTTACCTTAATAAACCAGTAATTCAAGGCTTACTGTATAAAATAACAGGTTTTTTCATGTCTTATGCCCTTACATCATCAATACTGATATTAAAATATTTCTAAGAATAATAAGAATTTTTTTCTGAAAAGTTAATTTATTCAGGGTTCGGCAACAGCACCAAACATTTTAAGTCTAGGCTACAGATTAAATCTCCTAGCTTATCTATTAAAGCATAACTTCGCGTTTTCATTATGAAACGCAATTTATTGATGAAAAATAAAAAAATAAATAGATATTAATATAAATTGTTTAAAGTTCGCCGGCACTAGGGTATTTTTCGCATCATTTTGCAGTAGGATTTCTATTTTTCAGAAACCTCAACATTAGTTGTATTAATCAGATATTCCTGATCTTAATTTTTTCCAGATTTCTATCATAGTAGAACTCAACTCTGTCTTTTCGCTCTTCAACATCGTAAAAAACACTACCAAAGTATATTCTAACTCCTGGATATACACTTTCAATAACAGATACCTTTGCATCATGTATCTCGGATAGCTTTGGAACAAGTTCTGCTTCCCTTTCCTTTAATTTTTTCAATGCAACGCCAAATACGGTTTTTCTCCGCTTTGCTTCTATATAAACACTCTTTAACCTTTCACTCAGAGTACCAGGATTTCCTGCTGACGCTTTCTCGAGTTTTTCAATGAGAAGATTAACCCTCTTTATAGCATCCAGATAATTCGCAATCTTCTTCCGCACATTCCTTATAGTATTTTCAAGGGTGTAATCAATACCTGCATAAATTTCCATTTTATGTTCCGATTCATTTCCAAGGATTTTAACCTCCAGACCCTTGGTAGCTTTAAGAACACCGCCTATTATCTGCCCCTTTTCTTTCTTCGATATTATCATTCCGCCTGAAATAATTTTGCAGTTTAAAGCGGCCCTCTGAATAACCACATCACCCCCAGCCTCAATATTGGCGTTTTCCGCAAACTTGGCTGTTATATTTCCTTTCGCGAAAACATATCCTCTATGCTTCCCAACAATACCGTTCTGGACAATAACATCTCCTTCCGACTTTATCACAGCTTTCCCCACATTTCCTGCTACATTTACCCCTTTTGTACCTTCTACCCTGAATCCATCATTTACATTTCCCTTTACAACAACAATCCCATCAAATCTGATATTGCCAGTTTTTGCCCCAACATCCCCCTCAATTGTTAGCTGAGGTTCGACAGAAACAACACCCCTGTCAAGAAAAAGCTGTCCATTTATATTCGAATAGTACATAATTTTGCCATTCTCTTCCTCAGTTCGGACATTATTCCCCGGTTTTAGTTCAACATCTTTGCCTTCTCTACATTTTATCACTTCGCCTTTTACGGTATATCCATCCTTTTTACCCGATTCAGCTCTGGTAACCACAGCTATTAGCTGGTCTTTCGCAACACTTGTTATCAAATCATGCTCCTTAAAATCAACACTACCATCCTCCCTTAATTTGTACCTTGTCCCACTTGCAAGTCTCACTTTTATCTCGAGTTTTCCATCATCGCCGTTAATCGGTTCTTCTCCCATGGCAATCTCCACATCAGTAATAGCCATTCTCTCATTAAGGGATCTCTCCAGAGTCTCCCTTATTTTCTCCTCATTTATCCCATAGGTGATTCCCTTCTCTCTGCATAGCGCCATAACATCCTCAACCGTCACAGGGTCTCCACCGCCAATTGGAGGGATCACTGACAGAAATGCCTTCATTTCATCATCCGAAACTGCTATCTTAAACCTACCATGTCTGTACATGGTACCCTGTATATACTGGGTTTCCCTATCATCCTTAAAAACTTCTACAATCCCATCAGTAGCCATGTAGTATTCATTCGCTTTCTCAACCTTAACATTCTTAAGAGGAACTAACTTTGGGATATATACCTCTCTGGGTGGAATCTCTTCACCCATAATATTTCTACCACTTTTTCCTGGCTTTGCCGGTGTCACTCTGGCAATAAGGTCTCCGCTTCTTGCAAAACCTTTTCTGATTAATTTTTTTTCTATCTTTTCAGGCCTTTTATCCTCCGGCTTTTCTATTTTTTCAGCAACTTTTTTGGCAACCTTTTTCGTACCGGATTTTCTCTCCGACTTGGCTTTCTTCTTACCAAACAAACCTTTTAACAAAACTTTCACCCCCCAGCTTTATTAATACCAAGAGCCCAAACCTATGTTCTTTTCTTAACTATCCACTCTGTATCATCCTCTCGGAGAATATCGTCCGTTTCTTTAAAAAAATACTCTATCTTGCCATCCTCCCCCTCTTCAGGTTCTGTTCCCTTTGCAATGATCACATCTTCCTTGGGTTCTTTGGCCTCTTCGACCTTCTTAACAAGTTTTTCTAACAATTCATAATTTACACCATGCACAATCCCCATTTCATCCATCGTTTTCTTTATCTTCGTAAGGTTTAAAGGAATACCTCCTCCCATCGACGGATAGAGAGATATCCTCGCAGACATTTTGTCCTCTGATATCTTAATCTCAAATCTTCCATCCTGATAGACCTCGCCTTTTGCCTCTCCTTCTGCCATTTCTTCATCTTCATCTTCCGTTGATTTTTCTACCCCAACCAGACCTCCAGTACTGGTCTCATCTGAATATTCTTTTTCGAGACTTTCTATACTAACACCATCATCTATTCCATATTCTTTCTCAATCTCTTTCAGCTTTTCCTCATCAGCACTTTTTACCTTCTCAACAAAATCTTCAGGTACCTCATCAACCCTCATCTCAGATTTTTCCAGGTCTTCAACAAGGTTTTCAATACGTTTTTGCATTTCTTCTTCATTGTTAACTCGGTTAACCCGTCGATCCTTACCCCTGTTATTCATGTCATAGCTCCATAAGTTGGTTGAAATAAAATACACAATACGATTTTATGTAGTTTTTTGCCTTTAGTCAACCTGTCTAAAATAAAAATTGCCCATCAATACAAAAAAAGAGGAGAGAGCTTTTATGCTCTCTCCTCTCATATGTATTACCTTAAAACCCACGGTCCCTGTCGCTTAATACATTCCTCCTCCAGGTGGCATTGCCGGCTGCTGCTGTTCTTTCTTTTCGGGAATATCAGTTACCACAGTTTCTGTTGTCAACAGCATAGCTGCCACACTGGCTGCATTCTGAAGCTCTGATCTAACTACCTTGGCAGGGTCTATAATACCTGCCTTAAACATATCTGTCCATTCGAGGATTTGAGCATCAAAACCTATGTTCTGTTTCTCGGTCTTTGCTCTTTCACATATCACAGAACCGTCCACACCGGCATTCTGAGCAATCTGTCTGATAGGTTCTTCAAGCGCCCTGAGAATTATGTCCCTACCAATTTTCTCATCACCCTCAAGCTCGAGTTTCTCAACAGCATTTCTTGCCCTGAGTAGTGTTACACCTCCCCCAGGTACAATTCCCTCTTCAACCGCTGCTCTTGTAGCAGAGAGAGCATCCTCTACTCTGTGCTTTTTCTCTTTGAGCTCTACCTCTGTTGCAGCACCAACGTTAATTACAGCCACTCCACCGGCCAGTTTTGCCAACCTCTCCTGGAGTTTTTCTCTATCATAATCAGAGGTGGTTTCCTCTATCTGAGTCTTGATCTGTTTGATTCTTCCCTGTATCTCTTTCGGATCACCAGCACCCTCCACTATGGTGGTATTTTCTTTATCTACCGTTACCCTCTTTGCACGACCAAGGTCTTTAATATCGGCATTTTCCAGTTTCATTCCCATTTCTTCGCTTATTACTCTGCCGCCTGTCAGGATAGCTATATCCTGAAGCATTGCTTTTCTTCTATCACCGAAACCAGGAGCCTTTACAGCTACAACGCTCAGTGTACCTCTTATTTTGTTTACAACCAGTGTTGCAAGAGCTTCTCCCTCAACGTCTTCTGCTATGATTAACAGTGGTTTGCCCATTTGAGCAACTTTTTCAAGAATTGGGAGAAGATCTTTCATCGCACTTATCTTCTTATCATGAATAAGAATAAAGGCATCCTCAAGTGTAGCCGTCATGTTTTCAGCATTTGTCACAAAATAGGGAGATAGATATCCTCTATCAAACTGCATGCCCTCAACAACCTCAAGCTCTGTCTCCATCGATTTTGCTTCTTCAACTGTAATTACGCCATCCTTACCTACCTTGTCCATCGCATCGGCGATTAACTTTCCAATCTCTTCATCATTATTTGCAGAGATTGCCGCAATATTGGCAATTTCCTCAGCAGTCTCTATCTTTTTCGCCATCTTTGCAATTTCATCAACCGCAGCCTTAACAGCCTTCTCTATACCCCTCTTGATGCCCATTGGATTAGCACCGGCTGTTACATTTTTAAGACCTTCATGGATAATGCACTGGGCAAGGAGAGTAGCTGTTGTTGTTCCATCTCCCGCAACATCGTTCGTCTTTGTAGCAACTTCCTTTACAAGCTGTGCCCCCATATTTTCAAAAGGCTCTTCAAGTTCAATCTCTTTAGCAATTGTTACTCCGTCATTTGTTACAGTAGGAGCTCCAAATTTTTTATCAAGAACAACATTTCTACCTTTTGGACCCAAAGTAACTTTTACAGCATTAGCAAGTTTATCAACCCCTCTTAAAAGGGCTCTTCTCGCCTCTTCACTATACAGCAGTTGTTTAGCCATTTTCACCCTCTCCTTTCACTAGGATTTTTTTCGTTCCAAAGATAATTATATTTTTTTCCAAAATCAAGTTAATTAGCTGTATGTGTTGAGAAGCAAGAAGATAAACAGAGCAGAGTAATTGTGGATAAAATTTAATAAAATAGCCACCCATCGGAGTCGAACCGATAACCCACGCATTACGAATGCGTTGCTCTACCGGCTGAGCTAGGGTGGCAGATAATTTTGCCGAGAGACGGAATCGAACCGCCGACACGCGGATTTTCAGTCCGCTGCTCTACCGACTGAGCTATCTCGGCACCATTAATTTCTGCGACTAATTTAACAATTTTGAATCGTATCGTAAATAATTTTTTATAATTCCTAATAAAAACCCCTCCATCGGGAAGAGAATCGTACACTCTCTAACTCCGATGAAGGGGTTTTTCCCTATCACGATACTTTATATTACTGAGCTGGAGGCGCCTCTGTTACTGCATGCTGCATCTTAATGAGTTCCTGCTGTCTCAGTAACTGTAACATACCCAGCCTTCTGATCTCAGCCGCTCTCTTGGCTTCCTTTCTGGCCTTTAATATTCCCCATACAGCCTCATCATCAATATCTCTTTCCGTTTCGAGGATGGCAAGGTCATAAACCATCTGAACATCCTTTATGTATGTCACAAAATCTCCACCTATCTGGCTGCCATGCCTGTAAATCGTGAATGAATCAAACTTAACTGATGGCTCTAATTGTGGATAGAGAGGGATCTTCCGGAGATCTCTCTGCTTCACATCAGAGATGTAATTAGGATTCTTCCATGTAAGGGTTCTCCAACCATCAAAATCAAGATAACCGAGGAACATCTCCCTGACAGTATCTCTCGAATCCTTTAGAGAGATGGAAAGCCCATGTGGAAAGTTTCTTCCGGTTACCCTTACAGAGATGGATTTGATCGTACCCACATTTCTCAGAACACCTTTATTGATGAACTTTGTTCCCTGACCTTCCTCCCCTTCTTTGTCCTCATAAAATGGGATTTCAAACGGAGGCAGAATCTTTGCCCAGGAATTAAATGGTGCTGTCGGAAAATGTACCCTTACTCCGAGTACATCAGCATTCATCTTTCTGCTCTTAACCGGTTTACAGTATGAAAGGACCCTATTTTTTATGGATGCAGAAGAGGGGGCGAGTTTAACCATCCAGTTTTCAATACTGAGATCCACCTTCAATTCGGTTATTCCCTCGGCGATACCACCCGGAAATTTAGAAAAGTCAATCTCAGTATCGCTAAGATTTGAAAAATCAATTAAAACCTGTGGTCCTCCCTGGATCTTTTGTTCCTGCGCAAATACAACCCCTGATAGAGGTAGAATTATTAGAGAAACAATCACTAATAAGACCTTTTTCATTGTTCAGGCTCCTTTCGCTCAAATCTTTATTAATTATAAGTATATTCATTAATCTAGCCCTGTCAAAAAAATTTTCAGGGCTGAGATTATAAATATGGTTCTCTTTTCTTATCGGAAATCCATTAGCGTATCTTTAATAAATATTAAAATGAATGTGGAAATTTCTGAAATATAGAAATCTGAATGCATAATAGAATTAAAAATGTTGCAGTGCCGGCGAATTACGAACAACTTAAAAAATATTTATTGATTTCTCCATCCTGTATCAATTTGTATCCAATAATTCACATTTCAAATTGAAAACTCGAAGTTCGCCTTATTAAAAAAATAGGAGAGAAATAACCTGCGGCCTATCTATACTAATATATCCTTGGTAAAATTATAAAGCTCCTTGGTGACAAATCACCTGAGCTTCAATACAATAGGTCCTTTGTACAGAATGGGTTCAACCCCATCAATAAGAAGCCTCACCTCTCTTATTCCAGAAAAATTATCGGCTATTGTTTTCTTTATTGAGCTGACTACCTGGGAATAATTCTTATGAAAGGCCTCAACTATCATCCAGTCAAAATTTATGTACATAACTCCCTTTTCAATAAATATATCCCTTATTTTGGTATCAGGATTAAAGACCCTGAGATGTTCAGAATTGAGAGGTCCCGAGATAAGTTCGCCCATTATCCATCTGATCTTCTCAATTCTCGAACCACTTTTAGGAATAAAACGGACCTCTTTTGATAACTCTGCTGAGTTAATATGGGGAAGATAAATATTAATTCGAACATATTTTTTATTTTCGATATATATAAGAAATATCAGAGTAATAACAAATGAAAAAATCATGAAAACATATAATTTTGCATTAAATCCAGACGTAGCACTACGATATTTCATATTAATACCCTTCGGTAAAACCATTTGTTCTTTCAAATTCAACTATAAAACTTATTATACCAGAAGCTATTCCCTTTGCAAGCTTTGTTTGATACTCCTTGCTTTTAAGCAATTCTGCCTCCTTTTTATTTGTTATAAACCCAATTTCAACCAGTACAGCTACCATTTTGGATTCTTTCAAAACATAAAAGAATGCACCTTTCACACCCCTATTTGGCATTGCCTGGTTTACCATCTGAGCAATACCCTGATTTATATAGCTGGCCAGCTTCATGCTCTCTTTTCTATATTCAACATCCACAACTCGATTCAAAACTTCCTTGAGATAATCAGCATACGGTTTCTCCTCATATGTAATAACAGCATTTTCAATCTCTGAAACATCCCTTGCATTTTCTCCAAACGGATGGAGAGATAAATAGTAGCTCTCAAATCCTTTAGATGACTTGTCCAAAGCCACATTTGCATGAATACTGACAAAAATACTATTTCCCCCATTGTTATTACCATTGGCAATTTTGCTTCTTTCTTCAAGTGAAACAAAAACATCCTCTTTTCTTGTCATTATTACCTTTTTATTGGAGCTCCTCCTCAGCTCTTTCTGCAATAACTTGGAAATATCGAGAACAATGTCTTTTTCTTTGATTCCGCCATAGCCAATACCACCCGGATCTTTACCTCCATGGCCTGGATCAATAATTATTATATCTATTCTCCTTCTGGGAGTGGTTAATTCTGTACCCTTTCTCCCTGACACCACTTCTTTTTCTCTCAGAGTCCTTCCACTAACAACAAAATTGCCATTTACAACCTCCCATTTTACTCTCTTCCTAACAAACCTTTTAATAATGAAATCAACAATTTCACTGCTCACAAAGATCCTGCCAGTTTCAATACGTACAGGTAAGCTGGAAAAGTAGGTTCTGTC
The DNA here is from genome assembly GCA_964518675.1 of uncultured Spirochaetota bacterium. Taxonomy (GTDB): domain Bacteria; phylum Spirochaetota; class B62-G9; order B62-G9; family CAZFGQ01; genus CAZFGQ01. Next base: position 62,630 of record CAZFGQ010000004.1, on the reverse strand, counting down.
ACCGTAATAATATGCTTTGCTACCAGCATGAAGGATTAAAGTCTGAGTACCTTTCTTTAAAACTAAAACACCTGCCAATTCATCAAATTCATAATCAAGATTAAAATAATCAATAACCTGGATAATATTCACATACCCGGTTTTAGCTGCACCTGTTTCTGAAGGTGTCCCAGCAGAAAAAGCATCCTGGACAGACGACAAATATCCTGTAATAAGTACTGCTATTATTAGAAGTATTTTAATAAGAACTTTAATTTTTAACTGCATAGAGCTCAAATGTATCCCCAAGATTTAATTTCTTCGCTGCTGTACAATATATTCGGTACAACAGTTCTCTTTTTTCATTCAATCCCAGCTTATTCAATCTCAAAATAGAAAAAAATCTCTCAGGATGGATTCCAGTAGAGATAGTATAGAACTTTCCAAATCCATAATTCCTCAGGTATTTTCTCAGATTACGGTGTGTAGTATCAATATAATGATCATTTGGATGATCCCTGAGATAATCCCTGCGATTAAACCTGAAGCTTATACCGCCACGGTTGGGCATTGCTATAGCTAAAATTCCACCACTTTTCAGAACACTCTTTACTTTTTCAATTACCCTATCAAGTTCCTTAAAATGTTCAAGAACATAAAAAAATGTTATAACATCGTAACCATCTTTATCCAGCTCCACATCGAAAAAAGAGCCTCTGTGGACATTAATTCCAAGTCTCCGCCTTGACCACTCAACTGCATAGGCTGAAATTTCAACTCCTTCAGCATCCCATCCTCTATCTCTCGCAACTTTCACAAGGAAACCAAGGGCACTGCCGACATCCAGCAATTTTCCATGTCTGCCCAAAATATTTTCTATCCTTTCAAGTCTCAACCCAGCCATCCTCTCTATGTTTTCTCTATCGGCGATGTACGTCTTTCCATACTGTGCTCTGTAATTTGAAAGAAAGTAGGAAGGAGAGTCATAATTATCTCCCTCTGAATCAAACAAAAAATTAAAAAGATCCCCACATTTCCGACATCTAAATAATGTATTCTTCGTTCCTCTTTTTACCGAATAGTATTTCTGATGGTTAAAAAGACACCTTCTCCTTCCGCTAAACGCCGTTTTCTTCATCAGCTCCAGTATTCTCTCAGCAGCTTTCCCGTCAATGAGTTTTTTGTTCATCTCCGCTCTTTCAATAAGAACATCTTCGCCCCCAATGGTTCTCTCAAGTAATTTTGGTAATTTTGGAATGATTTTTCTGTTTCTATAACCAAGGCTAATAACATCAAACTTTTCTGCAAGTTTGTTATGATATGCAGTGTTGTTGAACAATATAACTGGAGTCTGAAGGTACATAGCTTCAAATAAAGTTATTCCAAAGCTGGTAATTACTAACCTGGACTTGTTCAACAACTCAGGCAGAATTGAAAAATCTCTTACAAGCTGACCATCGAACTCATCCTTGTTAATCTCAGAAAAAGGTCCAGCAACGACTAAAGGCCTTATACCAATTTGATTGAGGGCCCTGGCTACAACTGGGCTCAGATTATATGGATCTGAACCGCCAAAACATACAAGCACACCTTTCTTATCCTTAATTGATAAAGGACTAGTAGCTGTAACCGCAGGGTTAAGAATCAGGTATTCCAGTCCAAAAAGATTTCCGCTTATCTCACGGAGTGTAGGAAGAGGATAAATGGTAACATGAGCATAGTCCATGCCAGCTCCCCAGTCATCAAACGAAATAACAGGAGCAATTTTCGTCAGTTTTCTCATCTCCTTTGGGGATGTATTCCTTACATCTGAAACCACCAGATTAACATCTTCCAAATCATCAATTTCATTAATATATCTTGAGTTATTCGGAAGCGGAATCCTTCCCCCGGCAAGTTTTTTCCGAGAACCACCTGATTTCCTAAGATAAAAGAAGCCTTCAATAAAATTATTTCCTTTGAGGGCAAGAGCCAGACATCTGATAAAATGCCCCATTCCAAACTTTCCGCCGCAAACTGTATAAAAAAGAACATTGAGTTTATTCATATCAAACACTTACCATCCGAAAATCTTTACCAATAAAATACTCTTTAAATAGAGCAAAAGTAACTCTTCAATTAATCTGACATGTCCGGAGAAAATACCATATCCCTTATGAATAATTCTCGGTTTTAAGAACAAATGAGATAACCTCTTTAAGATTCAGCACACTACCTTTAAAAAGATTGGAGTAGATATGCTTTAAAAATCGATAGTCCATCTCATTATCAACGGTAAGCCTAAGTTCAGGAAAAAGATAGGGAGAATCCGGAACCCCCCTTATTATTTTAAAATCATTCTCATTCCTGTAGATGTACTGAGTAATATGCTCTCTTTCAAAATCCTCCTCAGCCTCCCTGTGTGCCTTTATAAGTGCTTCTCTTTTTATAACCTCAACTCCTGTGCCCAGAGGAAGGAGGGGATAGGTAGTGAGATCGGCACCGGATTCAAGGTGAAGTTCAAGGGTTCTATCTATATATTTTATTGAAACCAGAGGATTATCACCTGTTGTTCTCACAATATGCTCTGCCTGTGCATCGATTGCAGCCTTGACAAAACGCCCAAGAACATCTTTTTCATCACCTGTAATAATTCTGACATCATAGAAGTCCGCAATGTGCCTTATGGCCTTTGCAGTATCTTCAGTCGTCGCAATCACGAATCCATCCGGCCTACTTGCCTTTTTAATCCTCATAATGATATGTTCCAGAATGGAATAACCACTTAGTGGAAGTAACAATTTTAGAGGTAGTCTTTTAGAGGCTAATCTTGCCTGTAGAATAACTATAGATCTGCCCATCACAATATTTTAAAAATTATTATTTTAAACACAGCTCCTGAAACCATAATAAGATAGACCCAAATCATATTACAAAAAACATCTTATTACCAATAACCGATGACTTCACACCGTCAGATTGTACCGGGACAAATAAAGGGCACAGCAACCTACATCGGAAGCTCTAAAAATTAAAGGTAAAGTACTCGTCACACTCAGAACACAGATCATCGTACTTTTCTGCTACATGTTCAAGATAATATTTATTCCCATTTTTCCATACATCTGCAACAGAGTCGGTAATAAGATTTCCCAGAGGATACCGCAAATTGATGTCCTGTTTGCATTTCGGGACATCTCCATTGTAAAAGATAACCATCTCCCTTTCCAGGTGATAACATGGCCAGCGCTCAAGTGGGGTAATATCATAATCCGAGAACCCCGGTAATAATCCCGAAAAACTGTTAAACTTCTGAATTACAGGCTTTACGCCCTCCTTTTCCCAGCTCTGGTAAAACCTGATCATCTCATCCTCATTTAGATCAATTCTTGTAAACTGAACAAAGAGATTCTTAAAACCAAGAGAATGAAGATACCTGATGTTCCTTTCAACCTTAAAGAGGTCTCCCCGCCTTATTTTTGCATAGGTTTTCTCTTCTACAGCATCAAGTTCAAATATTATAAACAATCTATCATTCTCACCATAATTTTTAACAATATCCTCAGACATCCCCGGAGTCCAGAGCAGGCCATTTGTAAGAACAATCAACTTCACCCAAGGATTTTCGAGAGTTTTCTTAATAATTGTCTGAAAGTTTGGATGCAGTAACGGCTCACCGAGATAGGATATCTCTATATACATCTCTGGATTTATCGTGACAAGCTTATCAAGAATTCTAAGATAATCGTCAAGTTTCATCTGGCCCGGTCGTCTCTCCATAAATTCAATGGGGTAATATATACATTCATCATTTCGAAGACTCGTAATCTCTACCTGACAGTACGTGGGAGTGGGTCTTAAAATCAAAGGTTCTCTCCTGATGAGCTCACAAAACTCTTTATAAGAGATATCAAGCTCCTTCTTCCCCGTAGATCTAATAACATTTTCCACAATCAAACGTTCTCTCCAGCTGGATGTTATAGCCTCAATTCTTCTAAGTTTTAGATCCTCATCAGCAAAAAGGGTCTCTATATCAAACGAATTTACCTCCTTTGAAATAACCTTAAAAATAGCTGATCTGTCAAAATCCGGATCAAAGCTCTCAGAAAGTTTTAATAATCTCGGAATAATCTCTATCCTGAGGATTTCCGGAAGGAACCCGGCTGGATATCCCTCGCCATGGGTGTATTCGGCAAGTTGATCACTATGTATTGCAAGCATTCGAGAAATAAGGTCCAGGTCTATAAGAGGGGAATCTCCATGGACAAATACAAGATTTTCACAATTTTTAACCTTACTCAATTCATTGAACAGTTTTTTGATCACTGTCGAAAATTTTCTATTCTCGACAGAGACAATATTTTCTCCCGAAATGCAAGAACGCACAATGGAAAGCAAATCATCCGGTATTTTATCATCAATAAGGCACAGTATTTCATCAGCCCTGAATAATTTCTTGCTCTTTTCCAGAATAACTTTTACCGGGCTTACTCCCGAGATTTCTCGAACCCACCATTCTCCCGGAAGCAGCAGATTAACAATACAGCAATTTTTCATGTGCTTATACTAATCCAAAAAATCTACTGCGTCAAACTTAATAATTGACCAGAGAGAGCTTATTATTTACTCTTTAGATATGGATCTTGAATCACTTCTCAGCAAGAAAAAAATATACACCGTTTCTGAAATAACAAAGGAAATTAAGCTCCTTATAGTAGACAACTTTTACGACATTTGGATAAGGGGCGAGCTTTCAAACTGCAGAACAGCTCATTCCGGACACATATATTTTACCCTGAAAGATGAATACTCAGTAATAAAGGCAGTTTTTTTCAAGAAATTTCACAATGAGATAAAATTCGACCTGGAAGATGGAATGAAGGTAATCGTACATGGTGAGCTCGACATATACGAAAAGAGAGGTGAGTATCAGGTTATTGTAGACTATATTGAACCGGAAGGCATAGGCGCCCTTCAGATCGCTTTCCAGCAACTAAAAGAAAAACTTGAAAAGGAAGGCTTATTTTCACCTGAACACAAAATGCCAATTCCTCCATTCCCTGAAAAAATAGGTGTAATAACATCTCCCACAGGAGCTGCAATAAGGGACATACTGAATGTGATTAATAGAAGATATCGTGGAGTACACATTATTATTTACCCGACCCTGGTTCAGGGAGAAGGAGCTGCAGAGGAAATAGTCTCGGCTATTAATACGGCAAATGAGAGAAAAGAGGTGGATGTACTTATTCTCGCCAGAGGTGGAGGATCCATAGAAGATTTATGGGCCTTTAACGAAGAAAAAGTGGCAAGAGCAATATACTCTTCAGAAATACCAATTATAAGCGCCGTTGGACATGAAATTGACACAACAATAAGTGACCTTGTGGCTGACCTTCGTGCACCCACTCCATCGGCTGCTGCAGAACTCGTTGTCAAAAATAAAAGCGAACTTGCAACACACTTTAAAGACCTCGTTCAAAGAATGCTGAACCGAATGACATCAATTGTAAATCAAAAAAAGGATACTCTGTCCCATTATTCAGAAGAAATCCTTGAAAGGCGAATTAAAAACATTATTGTCAACAAAACAATGATATTCGATGATATCTCCAAGGCTCTTGATAACTCTTTTGAAAATATCATAAACAATTATAAAAATAGATTTAAACAGGGGGTAGCAAAGCTCGAATCTCTCAGTCCACTTTCAACCCTTGCAAGAGGATACTCAATTGTCACAAAACCACCCAAAAAAACCCCCATAAAGAGCATAAGATTCATTTCCCCCGGTGATTTAGTGTTAACACTACTGGCAGATGGAGAATTTGAAAGCAGAGTTACAAGGGTCGATAAAGAAATCAGGAGGCTTAAAGGGTAATGGATACCTCTATTAGTTTTGAACAGGCTATCAAGAGGCTGGAGGAAATAGTACGGGAGCTGGAGAGCGGTGAAATTGAAATTGAGAAAGCACTCAGCCTATTCGAAGAAGGTACAAAGCTTACGAGAATCTGCGCAAAAAAACTTGCAAAGATAGAGAAAAAAATAGAAATTTTAAGAAAGGGTAAAAATGGAGAGGATGTGCTCGAACTATTTGAGGGTCTCGAAGAGTAAAACTCCTAGAAGTAATATTTAGAATTTAGAGCTGATTTGTGCTTCCCGCTGAAAGGACAGGGCCATAGAGGATAAATAAGGAAATAAATAAGGATAAATAATGAAAATAAGAACAAAAGTCCTTGTAGTAATCCTTCCCATTCTCATTTTACCCTTAATCCTCGTTGGCTTTACTTCCTACTTCTCAGCAAGGCAGGGCATAACCAAGGTTACAAGAGAGTTTTTGAGCTATAAAGTTGCAGAGATGTACAAATACTGCCGTAGGCAGGAAGATATCCTCGTTGAAACCGGTCTTGCCGAAGAAGAAAATTATCGCGAGCTCGCAAAAAAGTCAGCTGAAGAATATGCAAAAACCATAGGCTTATCAGAAACCGGATACTTCATGGCCTTTAATTCTTCCGGTGAAATCATATTCCCAAAACTCGAAATTACGAATATATCAGATAATAGTTTTTTTAAAAATATAAAGGGTAAAATAAACGGCCTGGTTAACTTTACTTTTATCGATGGCTCACGAATAGGGTACTTCATGTATTTTGAGCCATGGGACTGGTATCTCCTGCTGAGTGAAAAAGAAGAAGTATTCTATGAAAATGCAAATAGCATTAAAAAGCAGGTGGCCTTCATTATGGGTATCACCCTGGTAATTGCTGTAATATTCATCCTCTTCTCGATTAAAAAGATAACAGACCCAATTGGCAATGTAGTATCTACTATGAAAGAAATCATCACAACAAACGACCTTTCAAAAAGAGTAAATGTTGAATACGATGATGAAATCGGATACCTGGCAACCTGGTTTAACTATATGATTGAAGATCTTGAGATTGCGTATAATAAAATCAAGGAATATGCTTATAAATCAGTACTGGCTAAAAATAATGAAGAGAGGATCAGACAGATATTCCAGAAATATGTCCCGGCAGAGGTAATTGACGAGGTAATGAAATCCAGCGGTAAAGACCTGTTGATTGGGAAAAAACAGATTGTCACTATTCTGTTTTCCGACATCAGAAGCTTCACAACAATTTCTGAGAGCCTTTCTGCTGAGGAGCTTGTAACCTCACTGAACACATACTTCAACCTTATGGTCGGAATCATTATTCAACACAAAGGCACAATAGATAAGTTCATAGGTGATGCCATAATGGCCATATTTGGTGCCCCAGCAAAACACGACGATGATCCCTTTCAGGCTACTATTACCGGCCTTGAAATGCTTCAGTCATTAAAATCTTTCAATAAAAGGCAGACCAAACTCGGGAGACCTCCATTCAGAATAGGAATTGGAATCAATACTGGAGAGGTTGTTGTAGGTAATATTGGTTCAACACAAAAACTAGATTATACCTGTGTTGGTGATACTGTGAACCTTGCCTCGAGGCTGGAAGGGCTCACAAAACTGTACAGGGTTCCAATAATAATCAGCGAACATACACACAGAGCCATGAATGGGCAAATAAAGGTAAGAGAACTCGACTCAGTTCGAGTTATGGGCAAGTTGAAACCAGTAAAAATCTATCAGCCATTCATTCCAGACTCAGGAGAAATGGAAAAAGCTTTTAACATATTTAACAGTGCAATCGAACTCTACAGAAATAGAAAATTTAAAGAAGCACTGGAAGCATTCAGGGAGTGCAGAGATATGCTCCCAGAGGATATACCCACATCTATGTACATAGATAGATGTACCGAACTTATAAAGAATCCTCCACCAGAAGACTGGGATGGAGTGTACACAGCAGCCATAAAATAGTAAAGTGAAATTGTAATGAAACCGGTAAAATATAAACTTCTGCTTTTGCTCACTGTTGCCCTCATTCCTGGATCAATCCTGGCAGGGATGGTTGACTACAAACCTCAGGTCGACATATCCTTTGGTACCTTCAATTACCTCTTTATCAAATCCGATCTTAAAAACTTATCAGAGTTCAAAAAGCCAGAACAGGGAGTTTACCTGGGTGGCTACATAAGTATGATAAGCCCCATGATAAAGTTTTTTTTCGATTCTTCAAAATGTATTTCAATCTATGAGTTAGGAATGGCAACAAACCTTATCGAGAACTCCAGCAGCATTCTTATAACAGTTCCTTTTTCAGCAGCTGTTGGTTATCCCCTTAAAATAACAAAGAAACTTAAAATAATTCCATTTTCAGGAATAGGATTCTCATTAACCTATCTGGATTTTGAGAATGTTCTTTCACCCTTACACTTTTATCTTTTAACAGGTCTGGAAGTAAGAAGAAAAATCCTTAAAAATAGCTATTTCAGGATTAAATGTGATGTGGGTATTCTATATTCCGGAAGGCTGGACAGCAGCACCTTCTACTTTATAAGGACAAGATTTCCAATTCCATTCCTTCCATAAATTTCAAACTAATAAGTAACTATATCCCCTACCTTAACGCTCCGCTCAAAATAGGTTACAGACGCTTTGGAGCTGGTTGGATACACCTCAAAAACCCTTAAAGTACATACAAATTGAAACTCGGACCCGATCTTACGGTAGACCTGAAGTGTGTCTCCGGATTTCACACCATCATTTCCTCCGAGACCAATTATAACCTGCGAGGTACCAAGCTTTTGAATAACCACCGAGGTATCCTTACCTGTAACCTCTATTCTTCCCCTTGATGCTACCTTATATTCCTTCATTTTTTCGCTAATACTTATAAGTCTATCAATAGCAATATCGGCACTCCTCGTACCGCTGAAGTTTGTGGCAATCTCTCTGTAGTAATCAATTGCTTCGCTAAAAAATCCCTTTTTATAAAGCTCATCTGCCTTTGCCATCAAAACACTGGCATTTTTCTCCCGTTCCTGCACTGCTCTCTGTTGCTCTTCCTCCAGCTTCATTTCTTTTATATAGGCTATTTTATTCAAGACATCCTTTGCAATAGCAGGGTCAGTTAGTGTCGATAGAGAAGCATACAGGAGCTCTACAGCCCTATCATAATCTCCACTATCGATCATCTTTCCGGCCTTTTTGATCAGGTCGCTTGCTTCCGACTCCAATCTGGCTTTTTCTTCTGAAGAGATTTCAGCATATATTCTATTCATTATATCCTGGGCCTTTTTATAAGCTCTCTCACGCAAATTCTGGTCTTTTGCTATTGTGTAAACGGTAAAATATTTATAAAGAGCCTCCCTCTCTTTACCGGCAGCTTCCAGTGTATTCGCTGAAAGCAATGTTTTGCGGGCAAGTTCGTTTACATCAACCTTGGCCCTTTCTCTTTCAGTAATATATATCATCCTGTTTATAAGTTCCTTTTCAACACTGAGGCCAAAGGGATCTGTGAGCCCTCTTTTTTCTGCCTCATTGAGGATGCTTATTGCATTTCGCAGTGTTTCAAGTCCTCTAGAAGTATTTCCTTTTTCCAGATATTTAAGAGCTCTATCATAAATCAGATTTAGCTGGTTCCTAAAAGCTTCGTATTCTTTTTGCTTTGCTGCAACACTCTTGAACTGTTCTTCAACCTTCCTTAATTTACTCTGTTCTGACTCAAGTTGGGCTTCCATCTCTGCCAATCTCCGGGAGTAAATATTCACCTCCTTTTTTATCTCGGCCTCTTTCTGTTTCAGTGCCTCTTCATACTGCCTTTTTACCTTTTCAATCTCGCTCCTGGTCGCCTGAAGAGAAGCAAGGTATTCCTGGTAAAGCTTCTGTTTCTCTGCCTGGAATGCCTCCTCAACATTTGCAACACCACTCGCTTCAAGTCTCTTTCTTATTTCCTCAAGTTTCCTGTTATACTCTTCCCTGAGTTTTTTCTCCTTCTCTGCTAAAATTTTATCCTGATTCTTTTCGAAAAACTCTTTTTCCCTTCGAAGAGCTTCAAGTCTCCTTTTTGCTTCCTCAAGCTTTTTCCTCTGCTGACTTAACTCTTCCTCAGATCTCCTCTTAATCTCCTTGATAACCTCTTCCTCAACTCCAGTAACAACACCCCCCATATAGGCCATTGATAGGCTTTCTCTGTTTGTCATAATGAAGTATAATAGACCAGCTCCAAACAAAAGAACTATTCCCGCATTTATCAAAACGGGAAAAAGAAAACCTTTTCTTTCACTTTTGATTACCGTTTCAGAAAAATCCTTCTTGCTTCTCTTTATCTCCTCTTCAATGCTTCTGAACACCTCCTCTTTGCTTACAGTAAGAGAAGGCTCCTCTTCAACCTCCCCTCCATCCTGAGAAATGCCTCTGCTCATTTCAACAATTTCTTTTATATGTTCCTCTCCAACAGAACCTTTATTATTGGTAATAAAAGCAAGATCCAGAACCGGGATCAGATCCCCATCAATTTTTATATAGTATCTTATGGGGCCCTGCTCCATTTTCTGGTGTTGCCTTTCAGATGCTCTTACATTCACATATCCCCTTACCCTATCCACAGTAAACCCGTAAGAGTCCTTCTGATCCTTAATGAAAATTATGTTTTCTGATATTTTTTCTGCTCTTTCAGGAAGTGGGATATATTCCCATAATGGCTTTATTTCAACCCCTGTAGCGAGTGTAAAGCTCTCCCTGCTGGGATTTTTATTAACAAGTACCTTTTCTACCTGTGAGGAGTCCACCCCAAGGATAAAACCCCTCAGTTCAAAGCAAAGTACCTTTTCCATATTCACTGATAGCCCTGATCTCCTTTTTTAAATCATCTCTGTGAGTATATTCATCAAGAATCCTCTTAAAGATTTTTTCACCAAGCTCTTTATCAAGATACTTATAATGAAGTTTACCCTTTAATAGGAGTATATCCGGATACTTCGGTACATCCTTATAATTGGTCAAAAAATAATTTATCTCTCTCAGAATATCTCTGATTATAATGTTATATACCTTACCCGTTCGTTTGTATATATCCGTCAGGATACGATAGTAAGAAACAATTATTTCTCCATCCGAATCGTGAATTATAACCGGCCGAACTTTTTGATATGTTACGAGAGCATCGTAGACAAGATTTCTCTTTAACTGGTACTCCAGAAGCATCATTACTGCTAATTGAAAAAGATCTGGCTGTGGATACTCTTCAACATACCTCTTGAGATATTCAATTCCTTTAGGATCATCCAGCATGTAGTAACAATACCCTATTTCATAAATAGAAATTGGCAGGTATTCAGAATCAGGATAGAGTTCAGATATTAAATTAAAATAGGGTATTGCTTCTTTATAATTTCCGTTGCCCAGTAATTCCATCCCTTTTACAAAATTACTCTTCGCATCGTTGACATTATAGGGTTTTACATCCACATTATAGAAATCATTAAACTGTGATCGATACTCAAAATGTGACTTGAGGAACTTCATAAAATTATAGCCTGAGATTATTCCAAATATCAGCGCCGAGGATTTAAAAAATATTTCTTTTTCATAGTCTCTGTCATCGTTGAGTACAAATCCTGTCACAGACAATCCAAGAATTGAAGAACTGAAAAACAAATCAACAAGCGATTCTCTTCTTGTTTCCCATCCATCTCCAACCCATAGATGAATCCCACTTTCATTCGATTCAATCCTATAAAACCCATCGGGAAGACCTGTAATCATTACAGGTGTTTTTCCTGCTGTCACGCCATTTATGTATAATTCCTCATTTTTGTGCTCGATTACGATATTTACCTTCTCTGGTTTCAGAGTAAAAAAGAGAACCTCTCTTCTTTTTTCACCAAGGAACTTCTCTGTGCTAAACTGATGATATCCCTCTGCTTCTATCTCCATCAGATATTTCTTTTTCTGCTCAAGAACAACCCGAACAGGGGTTTTACCAAGAGGTTGATAATCCAGTTTAACCTCAGCACCAACTGGCTCTGTGTTGATAAAAACTTCATGAAAATCAGCCGAACAGATACCAGGAAACAGCAGGAAAAAAAGGATTATAAACTTTTTAACATTATTAAACATGGTTATTTCTTTACCTTCAAAGTTCCTGATTTAACTCCAATAGATAAAGTATAGGTTGTAAAAGGATAAGATTTATATATTACTGAATAGGCACCCGCATTTAATGTCATCTTAAGTCCCTTAAAAGGTGAAATTATTAGAAAAAAGCTTGCACTAACTGAGGGATCAATTGAGAGATAATCTGCTTCGTTAACAAATAACATACTCAGCCCTCCGCCAACACCAAAAAGAAAACCATAACCACTGAAAAAGCCACTTCTTTCCTTGATGTATGTCAACATTGGTTGCACGCCCAAACCATTTAATTTTGAGCCAAGGTACAAATCCTCCGATTTTTCCAAATAGTAGTAGAAAAATTGGGTCCCAAAACCAAGTGGGAATGTCATTGGTTTCGGCGTGTAGTAAAAATTAAAACTCCCAAAAATTCCCGGATCATAATATTTCCCCCACTCAAAAACTGGGAAAATAACACCTGACAAAACCAGCAAACCTGTTTTCGCATTTTCCTCTTTTATGGCCACTTTTCTGGCTTTCTTACCAGGCGAAAAATATTTTGTTTTTTTATCAAGTTCACATCTACCCTGTAACTCCTTCACGATCCCCTCAACTTTTCTAATAGCCTCGTACAGTTCTTTCTGCGCCTCCGTTATATCAATTATAACCCCACTATCTACAGAGAGGAGCCTACCTCTCATTTCAATCCTACCGTCAAGTAGAAAAAAATAACCGAATAAAACCTTATCAATTTTCTCCCTGCTAAACAGGTTTATGAGGAAATTCTCATTAAAATATTCATCCCTGCCAATTGAATATTTTTCAAAAGTATCGGGTCTAATGAGATAAACCCCTTTTTTTCCAATCCTTGCCCTGAGCTCTCTATACAGACAGACAGAGATTTTATATTCAAGATCGTTGTATCTATCATCCCCAGTGATATTCTTAAAATAGTAAATCAGTATTTTATCCTCCGCCAGTAGCATCCTGGCGGGACTGTAAAGTATAAAGAGAAAGAAAAATAATTTAATTAATATCCCAAAGTACCTACTGGATGTTAATCTCAATTCTGTCTCCAATTTTTAGTCCACATTCTTCAAAAAAACCATCATTGACCTCAATAGCATATCTACATTTACGCGAAGATACAACAGGTTCTAGCGAAAAAGGCTTCATACTGTATATATCGGTCACAATACCATTTTTATCCAGAAAAGCGATCGAAAGCGGAATGCTAGTATTTTTCATCCAGAAAGAGAGGTATTGATCATCATCAAAAATAAAGAGCATCCCTTCATTCCAGCCAAGAGACTTACGATTCATCAGGCCCTTCTCTCTCTCCTTCTCAGTACGTGCGACCTCCACTTCAAGGTAACGACCATTTATACTTAATATAAGTTTTTCCGGCTCCTTTGAACATGAAAGGAGGAACAATACCTGAATCAAAACTACCAATAACTTTATCCGCTTCATCCAAAACTCCTGCTATACAATATTTTAACCTAAAACGTATTGGCTTGACAAATGATATTGATAAACCTATATTGCTTTAGATGGCAAGGCGAGGCAAATCCAGAAAAATAAGAAGAACAGGTTGTCTCTTCTGGATATTTATACTGCTTATAATAGCAGTAATATTCCTCTATAGAGGTAAAGGTTCGTTTAAAGAGACAATCAATTCATTAGTCTCAGTTATAAAAGGTGAGCAAAAGCTGAAAGTCATCGTCAAAGAAGAAACAAAGAGTGAGGACGAAGTTCAGGAAAAAGATAAAAAAGAAGAAATTACGTTAATCAAACCGGAAACAAAAGAAGAAAAATCTGAGAAAGTAATTCCTGAGAAACAAATAATCGAAGAAAAGAAAATTGAACAAAAAGAGGAGATAAAAAAAGAAGAAAAGACCAATGAGGAAAAAGAAACAGCCTCAGCCAGTTCAGAAAGGCGTTTGGAAACACAAAAAACACCAGAAAGGTTAGACACTGCCAAAAAGGTAGAAAGTAAAAAAACAACCACGAGAAAAACAAAAGCAGAATCCAAAGCAGTTAACACTCGAACCTCCACCATCTACTATGTCACAGTCGACCCTACCACGGGAGAGATGACTCTTGCCGGTATTAAAAAAACTGTCAAATATATAGATTCACCAATCACAAGAACCATACAGCTACTATTGAAAGGTCCTGGAGAAGCAGAAAGAAAAAGAGGGCTTAAAACATTTATTCCTCAGGGGACTAAATTAATCTCAGCTTCCCTAAAAAATAATCATCTCACACTTAATTTTAATGAAAATTTTGAGAATAACTATCTTGGAAGAAAAGCAATCGAGATTCAACTTAAACAGATACTTCTCACGTGCTTCGAATTTGATGAAGTCAAAACCGTCAGTATTTTGATCAATGGGGAAAAAAAGAAGTATATTACTGGGGAAGGCATATTGCTCAAACACTATTATACGAGATCCGATTTAAATGCACTTTAGAATAGTATAACTTATCTAATCAGCTCAGGTAAAACAAATGATGAAAAAATTATCTCTAATTATTCTGCTGATATTAGTTATAGTATTACTCGCATCTACATGCACATTATTCAAAAAAAAGGAAAAGTACATAGTAGCCTCTGCACCTGATACCCCACCTCTTTCAATGATCAACGAAAAACAAAAGTTGGTAGGGTTTGAAATAGAGCTGATAAAAGAGATCGCCAGTATTGAAAAACTCAATATTAAAATTATTCCTGTGCTTAGAGAAAATCTCATCTACGGACTTATAGATGAAACCTATGACATAGCCATAGGTGGATTAAAGTCAAATGACAGAGAAGTATCCGAAAATCGAAATATCCAGATTTCAATACCTTACCTCACAATAAATGAGGTACTTGTACTCTCGGAGGAAAATAGAGGGATAACCTCATTTGAACAATTATCAGGAAAAGCTATTGGATTACTAAAAGGTTCAAGGGCTAAAGCAAACTTTGAAAATATTAAAGGCATAAAGATAATAGAATACAAGTCATCTAAAAATGGATTTGAGGATATAATAAAAGGTAATATAGATGGATTCTGTACCGATCTGATAGAAGCAGCGCAAATGGCATATTACAATCCCGAATATGAAAATCTCCTGTGGATATATCCCAAGCCACTAACAACCACAGAGTATGTAATGGCATTTAAAAAAGGCAAACTTCAGGTATCAAGACATATAAACTCAGGAATTGAAAAACTCAAAAAAAATGGAAAGCTGGAGGAACTGATAGATAAATGGTTTTTTCGAAATGGAAATCCCTGATCACCCTACCATGTACAGTTATTTTAACTCTCATAATACTCTTTGGTTGTAAACCTAAAAATGTCTCTATTGAAAAAACAGATTTCGGTCTTGGCACCTACGTTCAGATAAATATCGTTGTCCCCAAAACTGAAACAAAAAAAGCTGAAAAAACCCTGGAATCCTTATTTGGATTACTCAGTAAATACGAAAAAATATTTGATTACCGGCCATCTAACGGAAACCTGCATAAATTCAATAAATCAACAACACTGGAAAGGAAAGGATCAGAACAACTTTTTGATTTAATCGTTGAATCAATAAGAATAGCAAATATCACCGATGGGTATTTCGACCCAACGCTTCTCCCACTTACTGAACTATGGGGCTTTGAAACTGAATCACCGCACCTTCCAGATCCAGAGGAAATAAGAAAAATCCTGAAAAACACAGGATACCAGAAACTAAAGATAACCAACCATATAATCAATAAACCGGAAAATATCAGGATAGACCTCAGTGGCATTGCAAAGGGGAAGATTGTGGATATCTTGAGAGACAAACTGTTCGAGGAAGGTTTCAAAAACTTTCTCATCAATGCCGGTGGGGATATGTATGTTGCTGGTCATAATAAAAACGGGCAGAAGTGGAGAATAGCCATTCAGGATCCAGATTCCAAAAACAAGTTTGCCGGGATACTCGAGAAAAGCAATATTGCAATAGTAACTTCAGGAAATTATGAGAGATACTTCATAAAAGATGGCAAAAGATATACTCATCTCTTTAATCCAAAAACCGGGTACCCTGATAGTGATATAAAGAGTGTTACAGTCCTGACTGAAGATACCGCATTTGGTGATGCAATAGCAACAGCTGTTTTTGTAATGGGAAGCAAAAAGGGGTATGATTTTCTAAAGACAAATGATATAGAAGGACTCATAATTTACGACGAAGGGGGAGAGAGAAAATCCCTATACACGGAAGGATTCTGGAAGTAACCAATAACTATCGTACCTTTCAATCGATAAAGATGTTTTCATCACGCAGGTAACCCTTTAATCGTTCCACATCGGTATCTTCCTTAAAAACTATGTAATCACCAGAAACAAGTTCAACCATTCCCCTGAGTTTGTCACTCCCCATAATTTTCAGTTTTAATCTCTCATCGATTCTTAGAACATACCTTTGACCAATTTTAATCTTCGACCCTTCACATGCCCATGCCTTAATAGTTTCTACAACATAAGGTTCTGGTTTCCCAATTGAACAATTTTTAATCATATCTATAAACTCATCAGCTGACGCAAATAAAACTACTCCTCTGATAACCGAATCCTTATCAAGTTTAAATTTTAGAATCTTCTCTACAGATATAAGACGGGCGAATCCACATAGTAAGTAGTATACATATCCGTTCATAAGTTCCGTATAAACAAAAATTTCCCCGTCTGCATTTATCTGTAAAAATTTTTTCTCCGGAATCCTGCACTCCAACTCAGAAGCTCTGAGAAAAGTTCTGCTGAAATCCCGTTCGATAAAACCAAGAGTAATAATCCTCTCAAGTTTGTCTGAATAATTTTTGTATATCTTAGCGGCAATCTCATCAGTTAGTGAAAAACGCCTTTCCTTTAATCTTAAATTTCGAACAAGAATCGACGTAAGAATATCAACCCTTAAAGGTGATCTCTTTCTGACTTCTTCAATAACGTTTCTCTCGTCTTCACCAAGTATTGATTCAAAGTACCTTATTTTCTCACTATAGTTTCCATAAAGAAACATCGTACTGACATTAACCCTTCTCTCTGAAACATCAATAACGCCAGACATATTCAGGTCATCCAGAATACTAGCATATTCACCATCAGAAATGCTAAATCCCAGAGACCCCATCCTTTTCTTTATCCCGGCTTTTCTAATTTTCGGGAAGTGATGAAAAATATCACATATCAATATTACTTTGATTATATAATCAGAAAATATGAAACCTCTTTGGAAGCTTCCCTCTCTGATATCCTGCTCTGATTCCAGTTCTGTTATTGGCGGAAGGTAAAATGGATAAAAACAACCGCGCAAGTACAAGAGATAGGTTGAAAACCCGGAAATGTCAGGAGTTTTTTTCAAGTCACTGGACCCTGCAATAACATCACCTCCAAAAATGATCCCTCCATATCTCAGGCTTTCAATAACAGCCCGGGGAACATTACATGATTTATACAGGGGCTCATAATATTTGTCCAGAAAAGGTCCGAATTTATCTTCTTCAATAACGGGAATCTCTGTAAGTTTCGAAAGTATAACAGGGTAAACGTATAGTTTATCATGCCTGTCGGTAAGAGTGCTTCTATCTTTCCTGACATAAATAAAAAACTTTTTCTCAAGCCCGGTGATAGCCTTCTCAAGCTCTTTTTCACTCTGGATAATGCTTCTCAAATCATCTTTCTCTGCCTTTCCATTCTTCATTAAAAGGAATGTTAGTACCCTATTTTCTCCCTCCTCCAGCTTTGATATACCTTTTAGTATGTTATTTATATTACTGATGAACGATATAAGGGTATCCTTATCGGTATCAACATCAAGCCCCCAGAATCTAAGTCCCTCCTCGAGTCCTTTCCGTACCAGTCTTGGATATTCTTTTTCAAGCACCTATACACCCCACAATCTCAATTTCATGACAGAAATCGTTATAGCTACCTGGACAAGAATTAATACAGGATCACCAATCCTCGACTTTATACTCACAAAACAAATATCCTCTAAATGTTTGTACTCCGATTCAGCCCTGAAAAAAACATTTACAAAGAACTCAAGAAATCTTTTTTTAACAGGGCCTTCATTTTTTTTGAAAAACACCTTCATCTCTTCATATGCAAACTTCAATATTTTGATCACATACATGATTATTAATAAAAGCCTCATCCCGCCAGACTTGCCGTTCTTTTTTCTATTTCTAAAAAAAATAACAGAAGAGACAATTTCATTTTCGTCAAACATTATAACCAACAGCCTGCTCATAAGATATAACAGTACTACCACACCTGAAAAATACAAACCCCTGTAAATCCCCTGTTTTATTACACTAAAATGCCATATCTCAAAAATTATTTCTCCACCACCTCTGAATGAATTTACAGAAATTATAAAAAAAAGAATGGGAATCAGAGAAAAAAGAGTCTTCAATTTCACTGGCCTCATACGTTTCGAGAACAAAATATATAGAATCAGTATAAAAATACACTGAAGCAAAAGTGTTAAAAAATATCGTGATAATAGTGCAAGGACTGTAAAATGAAGAGTGTTAATATAGAGGGGAAAAGGTGATAACTGGAAAAAATAGCTGCCTTTTCTATTTGAATTATTATCAGCCATTAAATTTAAGTTTTTAAAATTACAAACCCCGATGCATCAAACATCTAAAAGTATTTTGATGTTGATAAAAAAATCAAAGCTCCCAAATTTTAGGATTACCTGTGGGTTCTCATGATTTTTTTCTTAAAAGTGCAGGAAACAGGTTTCTATATTTACCAAATATCTAACATCTTATTGATGGAATAACAAATTATGTACTTTCCTTTTGAACAAGCTCTATGATCGCCATTTTGGCTCCATCTCCGTGTCTCTGTTTTACCCTTATTATCCTCGTGTATCCACCAGGGACATCCTTATACCTTGGAGCTATCTCATCAAAGAGCTTCACTACTGCGTCCATATCCCTGATTCTGGCAAGTACAATTCTTTTATTATGAAGGGTATTTTCCTTAGCACGGGTTATTAGTTTTTCACAGAAGCTTCGAAGCTCTTTTGCCTTTGCCAGAGTGGTTTGAATTCTCTCATGTTTGAATAGTGATGCAGCCATATTTGCAAACATTGCTCTTCTATGAGCTGCAGTTCTGTTAAGTTTTCTTCCCTTTTTCAGATGTCTCATTTCTGTTTCTCCACCTGTTTTCCAGCGAGTCTTTGCTGTATATATTCTTTCATTCCTAAACTCAATCCATACTCAGCAAGTTTGTCTTTAATTTCCTGGAGAGACTTTTTACCAAAGTTTTTAGTTTTGGATATTTCTTCCTCGGTCAACATGGCTAGATCACCTATCGTCTTCACATTTATATTTCTCAAACAGTTACTCGATCTTACAGAAAGTTCAAGTTCATCCACGGGTGTTGCCAGGATAGCTTTTAGTTTCTCCAGTTCTTCGTCAACAGTTTCTTCTTCGCTTTCAAATTCCTCATTGAAATTGATAAAATGCAAAAGATAATCCTTTAGAATCTTTGCAGCATCAGCTACAGCATCTTCAGGCAAAATGCTCCCATCAGTCCACACTTCAAGAATAAGTTTATCATAGTCGCCTTTCTGCCCAACTCTTGTTTTTTCAACTTTAAAATTGCACTTTTTAATTGGAGTAAATATAGCATCTATAGGAATAGTACCTATTGTTTCGATGTTTTCAATATTTTCCTCAGCTGGCAGGTATCCCCGTCCTCTGTTTATCTGCAAATCTATTGTAAAATCACATCCTTCGCTGAGAGTTGCAAGCCTTAAATCCGGGTTAAAAACCTTAATATTTGAATCAACTTCTAGATCACCCGCCTTAAATTCTCCAGGTCCTTTTTTATTGATGGTAATTGTTCTGCTTTCCGACTCATCAACCAGCTTTAAACGGACATTCTTAAGGTTAATGATAAAATCGATCGTATCCTCAACCATTCCAGGTATGTTATCAAACTCATTAGTGATTAACCTTCTGCTCCCCTCATCCGGATCAAACGCTTCTATTCGAATCGCAACAATGGCATAACCCTGAAGGGCTGATAGTAAAACCCTTCTCAACGAGTTCCCAAGTGTAACCCCATACCCCCTCTCAAGGGGGGCCGCAATAATCCTGCCAAAAGTGTTATCTGTTTTATCATGCTCTATAACCAGAGACTTTGGTCTCTTCATCCCTTTTAGGAGATTCTTATGTGCCATACCGATATTTCTCCTGAATTATTTAGAATAAAACTCTACAATTAACTGTTCATTAACTGGTAGGTCTATTTCTTCTCTCTTAGGTAAATACAAAAACTTCCCTTTCACATTGTCTGGATCAACCTCAACCCAGGGCACAGTTCCAACATGGGAAATATTCTTCAGACTTTCAAGCACGGGAAGCATCTTCTTACTCTTTTCTTTCACCTCTATTTCATCACCTTCCTTCACCAGATAGGACGGAATATCCACCTTCCTACCATTTACCAGTATATGGCCATGTCTTACCAGTTGACGGGCCATTCTTCTCGAAGCAGCAAAATGCATTCTGTATACCACATTATCAAGTCTCTGTTCCAGCATCGTGAGGAGCAACTCACCGGTAATACCTTTTTTCTTTGATGCAATCTCAAAGTATCTCTTGAACTGTCGCTCCAGAATCCCGTAGTATCTCTTCACCTTCTGCTTTTCCCTCAACTGGATTCCATATTCAGAAGGTTTCGTCCTTCTTTTGGGCATCTGACCAGGCGGAAGTCTCCTCTTGGTAATTGGACATTTGCCTGAGAGACATCTCTCGCCCTTCAACATCAATTTAATTCCTTCTCTCCTACAAAGCCTGCATACCGGCCCTAAATATCTACCCATTAAATCCTCCAGATCAACTTGTGTAAAATTTCTTTATAAATATAGATTTGATATGATTTAAACTCTTCTCTTTTTTCTGGGGCGACAACCATTGTGAGGTATCGGAGTAACATCCTTGATCATATTTATCTTCAAACCAGCAACCTGTAGTGCCCTAATTGCCGATTCTCGCCCACTTCCCGGTCCTTTTACATAAACATCCACCTCTCTTACACCCTGATCAATTGCCTTTTTCGCAGCATTCTCCGCCGTTATCTGTGCTGCAAAAGGGGTACTTTTCTTTGCACCTTTAAAATCCATGCTTCCAGCCGATGACCAGCAAATTGTGTTACCCTGCTTGTCGGTTATTGTAACTATTGTATTGTTAAATGTAGCCTGAATATGGGCTACCCCACTTGCTATATTTTTCTTTTCCTTTTTTTTAGTTTTAGTCTTCTTTGCCTTTGCCAACTCAATCCCCCAGTTTATTTATTATTTTTTATTATTTCTTCTTGCCGGCCACAGTTTTCCTCTTACCCTTACGTGTACGGGCATTTGTTCTGGTTCTCTGTCCTCTTACAGGCAAACCTTTTTTATGCCTAATGCCTCTATAACATCCAATATCGATTAGCCTCTTAATATTCATCGAAACCTCTGTTCTTAACTCTCCTTCTATCTTGTAACCCTTTTCTATTATCCCCCTGAGCTTGGCTATTTCCTCATCCGTCAGAGTATTCACCCTTTTATCGAAATCTATGCCCGATTCCTCAATAATTTTCTGGGCTGTGGATCTGCCTATACCATAAATATACGTGAGTGCAATACCAATTTTCTTATTGCTTGGTAAATCCACCCCTGCAATTCTTGCCATTCTCTCAATCCTCTATTTTCTTATTTTTGCCTTTGTTTATGTTTTGGGTTTTCACAGATTATCCTTACAACCCCTTTTCTCCTTATTACCCTGCATTTATCACAAATTGGTTTGACTGAAACCCTTACCTTCATTGTATTTCTCCGTATTTCTCCTCTTGCTGTATTTCTATAATCAATGCTCAAATATGATTATTTATACCTGTATGTTATTCTTCCCCTCGTCAAATCGTAAGGAGAAAGCTCAACGCTAACTTTATCTCCCGGAAGAATTCTTATATTATGCATCCTCATTTTTCCTGAGATGTGGGCAAGTACTATATGCCCGTTTTCCAGTTCAACTCTGAACATTGCGTTTGGCAGGGGTTCTTTAACTATTCCATTTACCACAATGGCATCTTCCTTTGGCATAGCTCGCTTAACACCCGTCCAGATTTAATTTAAAAGATTATAGCTTTATCACACCGGTTTTAAGTTAACAATTAACATCACTAATAAAACACTCAATATTTAACTTAAAGTTGCTTACAGCAAAGCTTAAAACTCCCACACTTCTTAGAAGAAGATAGAAATTTTCCTGTCTAAAGATAACCTTTTAATCGATATTAGTCAAATAAGCCATTTAAGTTATAGGAAAATTATACTTAATTACTCATTTGCTGACACGCTGTCAACGTTCAACAACTCTTCTATAAAACTTTCCGCTATAGGTTCCTACCCCTTATTTTTCCCCTTTTCATAAAACCATCGTAATGCCTCATCAAAAGATGAGACTCTATCTGCTTCATCGTATCAAGGTCTACTCCAACCATAATCAGCAGTGATGTTCCTCCCATAAGATACGCCATTGCAGATGGGAGATTCAACCAGCGCTGTATGATAGTAGGAATCAATGCTATCATTGCAAGAAATATTGAACCCGGAAGAACAATCCTGTTCAAAACTTTTTGTAGATACGCTGCAGTATTGGCTCCAGGCCTTATACCAGGTATATAACCTCCAACCTTTTTAAGATTATCAGCAATATCAATTGGATTCAACTGGATCTGGGTATAAAAATATGTAAAAAAGATAATCAAAAGAGCATAAAGCACCAGGTAAAGTACCCTACCAGGAGCCAGAAGTGCTGCCAGCTTATCAAAAGCAGGTATCCTTGCACCGAACGATTGTGCAATCTGAGCAGGAAAAAGTAAAACAGAAGATGCAAAAATTATTGGAATTACCCCAGATGGGTTTATCTTCAATGGAATATAGGTAGCCTGAGCTGAGTAAACCTTTCTGCCAACAATCTTCTTAGCATGCTGGATCGGGATTCTTCTCTGCCCCTGCTGTTCAAGGATGACAAATGCAACTATTACAACAAATATACCAAGCGAGAGTATCAGTACAACTGGATTAAGATCACCGATCTTCAAATGATCGTATACCTGCTTAAAGGCAACGGGAATTCTCGCAACTATTCCAATAAATATAAGCAGGGAAATCCCATTACCAATCCCTCTTTCAGTTATCTGCTCACCTATCCACATCAAAAATATAGTACCAGCTGTTATTCCCACAATTGCCGTTATTGTAAAACCAATACCTGGATTTACAACAACTCCCGGGTTGGATTTCATAAAAACAGTTAAAGCATATGACTGAACCGCACATATTCCAACTGTAACAACTCTTGTAAGCTGTTGGATTTTCTTTCTACCTACTTCACCCTCTTTAGACAACCTTTCAAGAGCAGGAATTACAACAGTTAAAAGCTGAAGAATAATCGAGGAGGTTATGTACGGCATGATGCCGAGAGAAAATATTGTAAAACGCCGCAAAGCTCCTCCCGCAAATAAATCGAGAAAACCGAGCAATCCGCCTCCCGTCTGCTGGAAAAGTCGTTCAAGAGCCACAACATCAATTCCAGGAACCGGAATATATGCCCCTATTCTAAAAATCACAAGCATCAGAAGTGTAAAAAATACCCTTCTTCTTAACTCAGGTATCCTGAAAATATTAAGTGCAATATTTCCTCTTTCCGCCATTATCAAACCTTTTAATTTTATTATGGCTGGATGGTAATGGTTCCACCAGCTTTTTCCACAGCCTCCATAGCTTTTTGCGAAGCAGCATTTACAACAATCTCAAATTTTTTTTCTAGTTTTCCATCACCAAGTAGTTTCACCTTTTTAATCTTCTTGCTCACAAGGCCTGCCTTTCGGAGAGTCTCAAAATCAACTTTCTGACCATCCTCAAATCTATTGAGATCAGAAAGATTTATAATCTGGTATTCTTCGGCAAACCTCTTGTTATTAAAACCCCTCTTTGGGATTCTTCTCACCAGAGGCATCTGGCCACCTTCGAAACCTCTCTTTAAACTGAACCCTGAGCGCGCTTTCTGTCCCTTATTTCCTCTACCGGATGTACACCCATGACCGCTGCCCGTACCACGGCCAACCCTTTTCCTCTTCTTTCTTGAACCAACAGGTGGTTTCAGTATCATTTTTCTAACCTCTCAGTTTTTACCAGATGATTTATCTTTGATATCATACCCCTTATCGAAGGTGTATCACGATGAACCACTGTGGAGTTAAGCTTTCTCAGTCCAAGAGCACGCGCAATTCTTCTGTGCTTCTCAGGTCGCCCAATAAGACTTCTAATCAGTGTAATTTTTATCATTTCTTCTTTTGTCATTTCCCGTGTGGCCATATACAACTACCCCAGTATTTCTTTAAATGTTTTTCCTCTCAATTCCATTATATGCTTAATATCCATCAATTTCATCAATCCATCCATTGTTGCCTTTACAAGGTTAATCGGGTTATTAGAACCGAGTGATTTGGTTAAAATATCTTTAATTCCAGCCTGTTCAACCACTGCCCTTACAGCCCCACCTGCAATTATTCCAGTACCGGGAGAGGCGGGCTTCATTATAACCTTTGCACTCTTGAACTCACCAATAACCTCATGAGGAATGGTATTCTTCTTTATATTTATTTTCACTATGTTTCTCTTCGCTTTTTCAACTCCCTTTCTTATAGCATCAGAAACCTCATTGGCCTTTCCATAACCTATTCCGACATGCCCTTTCTTATCACCAACAACCACCAGCGCTGTAAAACTGAACCTTCTTCCTCCCTTTACAACCTTTGCTACCCGGTTTAATTTAACCAGCTTTTCAGTGAATTCCTCTTGCTGCTGTTCAAGAGCTACATCATCCACTTTCTACTCCTGTTTTTAAGATTTTAACAGCCACCCTGGCCAGCAAAACATAACAATTCATATTAATACAGTATCTCATCAATCTATACTTTTATTCCCCCTTTTCTCAAACCTTCAGCTATTGATTTTACAAGACCGTGATACGGATATCCATTTCTGTCAAAAACTGCAGATTCTATATTCTTTTCCTTAAGAATAGCAGCCAGTTTTTCTCCTACCTTAAAGGCTCCATCTTTATTCTTTTTTACACCTATCATCTTATCGAATACATATGCAAGTGTATGCCCCCTATCATCATCTATTGCCTGGGCATAAATATGCTTATTACTTTTAAAGACAGTAACCCTCGGTCTATCCTTGGTCCCATAAATCTTTTTTCTAATACCTCTTTTTCTTCTCAGTCTTCTTTCTATTTTATTCATTATTCCGCTTAACCCCTTGAAAAAATCTGATTAGGTATATTCAATTTTAAGCCCCGGCTTTTCCAGCTTTCCTTCTTATATGTTCATCTACGTACATAACTCCCTTGCCTTTGTAAGGCTCCGGTTTCCTGAAAGCTCTTATCTCAGCAGCCACCTGACCAACTTTCTGTTTATCAATACCCTCAACTATTATTGTATTTTGATCCGGAATCTCTATCTTAATTCCCTCTGGAATCGGATAATTAATTGGATGTGAATAACCAAGATTCAATACTAGATTCTTACCCTGGAGCTGAGCTTTATATCCAACACCAACAATCTTAAGTGTTTTCTTAAACCCTTGAGTAACTCCAACAACCATATTATTCAAAAGTGCTCTTGCTAGCCCGTATCTAGCCTTATCGTTACTTTTACCCATTCTGACAAAGAGTAACCCATCCTGGAGTTCTACATACCCATCAAAATCTATCCTCTGGGTTAATTTTCCCTTTGGTCCTTCTACAACAGCTATCCTGTCCTTATATTCAACTTTTACACCTTCAGGAATTCTGATTGGTAATCTACCTATTCTGGACATCTCAAATCCCCAAATCCCATATATTTTAGCTAATTTTTATTACACTACCAGATATAACACAGAACCTCACCGCCCACGTTTTGCTCTCTCGCTTTTTTATCGGTTAACACTCCCTTCGAAGTCGAAATAATGGAGGTCCCGTATCCATTAAAAACTCTTGGTATTTCATTTTTCTTCCTGTATACCCTCAGCCCAGGTTTAGAGACCCTACGTATACCATGAATCACAGACTCTCCAGAAGGAGTATACTTTAGATATACCCTTATGTAGGATTTCTTATCCTCTTCTATAAGCTTAAAGTTCTTAATGTAACCTTCATTTTTAAAAATTTTAATAATCTCCATCTTCAACTTGCTGGCAGGTATATCAACTTTCTCTTTCTTTGCCCTGTTGGCATTTCTTATTACCGTTAACATATCTGCAATTGGGTCTGATACACTCACAATCCCACCTCTTTCTAAAAGATTATTCATTTTAAATTACCAGCTTGCCTTGGTTACACCAGGGATTAATCCCTCACTGGCAAGCTTACGGAAACAAATTCTGCACATTTCAAATTTTCTCAAGTAAGCCCTTGGCCTGCCACAGATTTTACATCGATTATATACCCTGGTTTTATACTTCTGAGGTTTCTGCGCTTTAACTATCAAAGCCTTTCTGGCCATCCTTTACCCCTCGCATATTATTGAAAAATTATTTTCTAAAAGGCATACCGAAATATTCAAGTAACCGTCTTGCCTCTTCATCTGTTCTTGCGGTTGTGCATATAATTACATCAAGTCCATGTATCTTCTCGACCTTATCGTAGTCTATCTCCGGGAAAATAATCTGCTCCCTGACACCAACCGCAAAGTTTCCTCTCCCATCAAATGAATCCGGATTGACACCTCTAAAATCTCTCACCCTGGGTAAGGCAATATTAATAAATCTATCAAGAAACTCGTACATTCTGTCTCCGCGTATTGTAACCTTACAACCGATCTCAACTCCCCTTCTCAATTTAAATGCCGCCACAGATCTCTTGGCCCTGGTCTTCACAGGTCTCTGCCCACTTATAAGCGCCAGTTCCTCCATCGCTGTATCGAGCAATTTCTTATTATCTATTGCCTCACCTGAAGTAAAATTTAACACTATTTTCTCGAGCTTTGGTACCTGCATTACATTCTTATACCCAAAATCGGCAATCATCTTATCTACTATTTCTTCATAGTACCTCTTCTTAAGCCTGGGTATTACTTTCTCTGCAGTTTTTGCCATTTATGCTTCTCCTAATCAAACCTTATCAAGTATTTCACCACACTTGCCACAGACTCTCACTCTTTTACCATCTTCAAGCATCTTCTTCTTGACCCTGACACCTCTATCACATTTAGGGCATACCACCATCACATTCGAAATATGAACTGGAGCCTCAATATCAATAATTCCACCTTTAGGATTCTGCTGACTCGGTCTCAGTGTTTTTTTCACCATGTTAAGCCCTTCCACAATTACTCTACCCTTCTTTCTATCCACAAAAAGAACTTTGCCAGTTTTCCCTTTGTCCTTCCCGGTAATCAGCACAACCCTATCATTTTTTTTAACTTTATACCCCATTATCCACTCTCCTAAATAACCTCTGGTGCAAGTGATACAATCTTCATAAAGTTTTTATCCCTCAACTCTCTCGCTACAGGCCCAAAAATTCTCGTTCCTCTTGGATTCATCTGATTATCTATCAAAACAGCCGCATTATCATCAAACTTTATATAACTCCCATCAGATCGTCTTATTTCCTTCTTGGTCCTTACTATAACTGCCCTGACTTTGTCCCCTTTTTTCACTGGAGAGTTCGGAAGTGCACTCTTGACAGAGCATACAATCACATCACCGATTGTTGCATACCTCCTCCCCGATCCACCAAGGACTTTTATACACATTAGCTTTCTTGCCCCACTGTTATCAGCAACATTCAAATATGATTGGCTCTGAATCATCTTCCCTTCCCCTACTTTGCTCTTTCAATAATCTCAACCAGTTTCCACCTTTTCTCTTTGCTTATTGGGCGAACCTCCATGAACTTTACAACATCGCCCACCTTACATTCATTACGTTCATCATGAACTTTATATTTTTTGGATCTCCGCACATATTTTTTATACATTGGATGTTTTTTTAGCTCTTCTACAAGAACCACTATTGTCTTGTCCATTTTGTCACTTACAACTCTACCTATCCAGGTTTTACGGTTCTTGACAGCCACTTCTCTACTCTCCTGAATCTCAGTCAATTTTATACCTCTTCCTTATTTTTTTTCTTTCTTATGCCAAGCTCATACTCTCTTAAAATAGTATTTACTCTGGCTATATTCCTTCGTGTTTCTCGAATTTTAAGAGTATTTTCGAGCTGGCCAAGCATTTTATTAAACCTGAAAACCCGATAATCCTTGATTAATTTTTCCCTGAGTTCTTTTAATTCATCAATTGTCATTTCATCCAGATTAAGTTTCATCTCAAACCCTCTACACTACCATTCTTTTTACAAACTTCGTTTTAATCGGAAGTTTATGGGATGCAAGCCTGAATGCTTCTCTTGCTATTTCCTCACTCACACCACCCACTTCAAACATGATCCTGCCAGGTTTCACAACAGCTACCCAGTACTCCGGACTACCCTTACCTTTACCCATCCTCGTTTCTGCAGGTTTTTTTGTATACGGCATATCTGGAAATATTCTTATCCAGACCTTTCCTCCCCTTTTCATAAATCTTGTTATTGCAATCCTAGCTGCTTCTATTTGCCTGTTAGTAATCCATGCTGGTTCCATAGCCGATAACCCATAATCACCAAAGGCAACTTCATTCCCCAGGGAAGCTATACCCTTCATTCTTCCCCGCTGTTTTCTTCTGTACTTTGTTCTACTGGGCTGTAACATGATATTTTCTCCACACTATATAATTTCTAAAGCCCCATGCAGTTTATCTCGTTTTATTGAATAAGTGTAAAACCCAACAACTAAACTCAAAATGAAAGAATATAATAACTAGCTAGTATAAAATATCTCAAATCAACCTTTCTTTATTGCATCTTTCAAATAGACCGCTCTTTCCTCTAAATCACTGACTGCTTGAAAACAGATCACCCATGTACAGATTATTTATACTGCAGCCGATTTTTTCTTTCTCAGAAGCGTTCCAGCATCCTGTCTGATATCTTTTTTAAACACCTCTCCTTTATTTACCCACACTTTAACACCAATAGTTCCAAAAGTCGTAATAGCTTCGGCAAAGCCATAATCAATATCAGCCCTGAAAGTATGAAGTGGTACTATTCCATCCATATAATGTTCAGTTCTGGCCATTTCTGCACCACCGAGCCTTCCAGAACAGGCTATTTTAATTCCCTCTGCACCTGCCTGCATGGCAGCTGCTATTGCTCTTTTCATTGCTCTTCTAAACGATGCCCTCGCCTCAAGCTGTCTGGCCACGTTCTGTGCTATAAGTTTTGCATCCAGCTCTGGATTCTTTATCTCTTTTATCTTTATCTGGATAGCCTTATCGGTAAATTTCATCAGTTCTTTGCTCAGGCTTTCGACCTCTGCTCCCTTTCTTCCGATAACAATACCGGGTCTTGCTGTATGAATAATCACAGTAATCTTTTCAGGATACCTGATAATTTCAACCTTCGATACCTCACCTGCTTTAAGTCTCTCTTCGATGTATCTTCTTATTTTTAAATCCTCGTGGAGGTTCTTTGCATAGTCCCTTTTACTGTACCATCTCGAATCCCAAGTTCTTATAATTCCCAACCTGAGACCAATTGGATTAACTTTCTGTCCCATCGTTCCTCCCGATTATTTTTTAATCTCTTCGCCCGATACCACAACCTCGATATGGCAGGTTCTTTTTCTTATTCTATCAGCCCTTCCCCTTGCTCTGGGCTTCCATCGTTTTAAAACAGGTCCCTCATTAACTATAACCGATTCTATTTTCACCGTATCTTCGTCTATGTTCTTGTTCTTTGCAATCAGATTTGCAACGGCAGACTCCATAACCCGTGCAAGCATATTTGCTCCCCTTGAAGGGGAAAGCTTTAACATCGTATGTGCTTCTTTGTAACTCATATTTTTAACAAGATCAGTATATTTTCTTACCTTCCGCCATGAAACCCTCAAATATTTAGCCAGCGCTCTAGCCTGCATATTACACCTCGTTTATTTTACTCTGGACGATTTTTCAGAACCTGCATGTCCTTTAAAAATTCTTGTTGGTGCAAACTCACCGAGCTTATGTCCAACCATATTTTCAGTTATAAATACCGGGAAAAACTTTTTGCCATTATACACATTAAAGGTATGACCTACCATTTCAGGGAAAATGGTAGATCGTCTTGACCATGTCCTTATAACCTTCTTTTCTCCCGTCTTGTTAAGTTCGAGGACCTTCTTGTACAACTTTTTATCTATGTATGGTCCCTTTTTCACCGATCTGGACAAAGCGATTACCTCCTCCTAGTAAGTTTTAACATTGCTATCTCTTTCTCGGAGTTACAATATACTTATCAGAAGGCTTATTTGGTTTTCTTGTTTTATAACCCTTCGTGGGCTTACCCCACGGCGTCACAGGGTGCCTTCCACCAGAAGTCTTTCCTTCTCCACCTCCATGTGGATGGTCAACCGGATTCATTGCAACTCCTCTTACTTTAGGCCTTCTGCCAAGCCACCTACTGCGTCCAGCTTTGCCAAGAGAAATGTTAAAGTGATCTTTGTTACCAAGTTCTCCAACCGTTGCATAACACTTCTCGTGGAAAAGCCTTGTCTCGCCTGACGGAAGCCTGACAATACAGTACTTCTCTTCCTTACCAAGAATCTGAGCAAAAGTCCCTGCAGAACGGGCTATCTGCCCACCCTTACCGGGATACAATTCAAGATTATGGATTATTGTACCAACAGGCATATTTCCTATAGGCATAGCATTGCCTATTTTAACCGGAACATTCTCCCCAGCTATCACTCTATCGCCAACTTTCAGCCCCTCTGGAGAAAGAATATATCGTCTTTCCCCATCCATATAACAAACAAGAGCAATCCAGGCACTTCTGTTCGGATCATACTCTATCGATTCAACCTTGGCCTCTATACCTCTCTTATCTCTCTTAAAATCTATTATCCTGTAAAGTTTCTTGGCCCCTCCACCCCTTCTTCTGAGGGTAATTCGTCCCTGGTTATTTCTCCCACTTATGCGTTTTTTACCCACCACCAGCTTCTTGTAAGGTTCATCAGCAGTAATCTCTTCTTTTGTAACAACTGTAAAAAACCTTCTTCCAGGAGTTATCGGTTTATAAGCCTTAATTCCCATTTTTCACTCTCGCTTTTGATTTTTTATATGTTTGTAAATTTCTATAGGTTCTATAAGTTACCTATAATCTCCCCTGTTTATTTGGCACCTTCAAAAAACTCTATCTTGTCTCCTTCTTTCAAAGTAACAATAGCCTTCTTCCAGGAAGAGGTATACCCGTATCTATACCTCTCTCTTTTCCTCTTACCCTTGACATTTATCGTATTGCAGGCAATTGGTTCTACTCCAAATATCTCTTTAACCGCCTGCATGATCTCTTTCTTATTTGCTCTTTTATCTACTTTAAAACAGTATTTATTCTGTTGCTGAAGTTCTGTGCTTTTCTCTGTAATTATGGGATGTATGATTATTTCTGACTTTTTCATTTCTAGAACCCCACAAGTTATTCACTACTGTATTTTTCATTTAAGAGTTTTACAGCACTTTCCGTTAGCAAAAGTTTATCAGCGTAGAAAAGATCTTTCGTATTAAGCAGATTAGCATTGAATATCTTTATCCAGGGAATATTTCTACCTGCCCTTTTTGTGAGCTCGTCGGTATCTCCGTTTATGAATATAACCCTTTTTCTCGCCTCTTCTTCAATCAGGCTTGTGGCAATCCTGAAAAAATCCCTCGTCTTGCCCGACTCTACCCTGAAATCCTCTACCACCTTCAATTGCTGATTCTGTGCCTTGAGAGAAAGCACAGATCGTAATGAAAGCCTTTTCATTTTTTTAGGAACTTTAATCTTATAGCTCCTCGGTTTTGGACCAAAAACTATACCACCACCAACCCATATGGGACTACGCCTTGAACCTGCCCTTGCCCTGCCCGTTCCTTTCTGTCTCCATGGCTTTGCTCCACCACCTCTAACCTCAGCTCTCGTTTTTGTCGAAGCCGTTCCGACCCTGAGGTTCCTCAATTCAGCCCTGAGCACATAGTAAATACAGGACTTATTCGGCTTTATATTGAACACCCTGTCATCAAGCTCTATAGTCCCTTTTTCACTGCCATTTATATCATAAATAGGTACTTGCATTTTCTGATCCATTAATTTGTAAAGAATTTTGTTTTTTTAACAAATCTATTGCATTCACATTGATTTTCACATTTCGATTTTTATATTGATAGGAGTTAGATCAAAGTCGACTACTGCTTTATTTCCACATCAACACCAGCCGGTAATTCCAGTTTCATAAGAGCATTTATTGTTTCATTAGTTGGATTAATAATATCTATGAGCCTCTTATGAGTTCTCATCTCAAACTGCTCCCTCGATTTTTTATTCACATGCGGGGAGCGCAGTACGGTAAACCTGCTTATTTTTGTTGGCAGAGGCACAGGCCCGGATACCTTTGCCCCTGCCCGGGTAACCGCATTTACAATAGCCTTTGCAGACTGATCTATCAATTCTGCATCAAATGCCCTTAATTTTACTCTGATCTTCTGTACTTCCATTTTCTCCCCTACTCTATAATTTCAGTTACAGCACCAGCACCGACCGTTCTTCCACCTTCCCTGATAGCGAACCTCATTCCCTTCTCAAGTGCGATTGTATAAATAAGTTCAATTTCCATCTCGATATTATCACCGGGCATTACCATTTCAACGCCCTCGGGAAGTTTTATAACACCAGTAACGTCAGTTGTTCTAATGTATATCTGAGGCCTATAACCGGAGAAGAAAGGTGTATGCCTTCCACCCTCCTCTTTGGTCAATACGTAAACCTGAGCTTTGAACCTCTTATGAGGCGTAATTGAACCAGGAGCAGCAACAACCTGTCCCCTTTCAACTTCTTCTCTCTTAACTCCTCTGAGAAGTATGCCTATGTTATCCCCGGCAATTCCTTCGTCTAGTACTTTTCTGAACATCTCAACACCAGTTACAACTGTTTTAATTGTTGGCCGGATACCTACAATCTCAACCTCATCGTTTACCCTTATTTTACCTCTTTCAACTCTTCCCGTTACAACAGTTCCACGACCGGAAATTGAAAAAACATCCTCAATTGGCATGAGGAAAGGTTTATCAACATCCCTCTGGGGCTGAGGAATATACTCATCCAGCGCATCCAGCAACTCCTGAACACACTTTGTGGCTTCAGGGTCCGTCGGATTATTCATTGCATTAAGGGCACTACCCTTAATCACAGGAACTTCATCCCCGGGAAAACCATATTCTGTTAATAGATCTCTAACCTCCATTTCAACCAGCTCAAGAAGTTCCGGATCATCCACTCTATCGATCTTATTAAGAAACACCACCATCGCCGGTACATCTACCTGCCTTGCAAGCAGAATATGCTCTCGAGTCTGAGCCATGGGACCATCATCCGCTGCAACAACCAGAATAGCTCCATCCATCTGTGCTGCACCGGTAATCATGTTCTTTACATAGTCTGCATGACCCGGACAGTCGACATGCGCATAATGCCTTTTATCAGTTTCATACTCAACATGCTGGGTCTGAATGGTAATACCCCTCTCTTTTTCCTCAGGAGCATTATCGATTTCCTCAAACTTTTTCTCCTGAGCCAGACCTTTCCTCGCCAGATAAAGAGTAATAGCCGAAGTTAAAGTTGTTTTACCATGATCCACATGCCCGATAGTTCCCACATTAACGTGTGGTTTCTTCCTTTCGAATTTTTCTTTAGCCATTTAATCCTCCTATAGGAACTAACTTACTAATTTTTTTGGATTACCAACGATAATCCATTTTTGAAAAACTGAGCGATTAGAAAATTATTAAAAAAAATGGAAAACATCAATATTTTTTTTATTATCCCAATAAAATATCTATTTCTTGCCAATTACTATTTCTTCATTTTACTATTTTTTCTTACTATTTCTTCAGCGCTTCACCAACGCTTTTATTAATAATCCCTTCAGCAACCGTCTTCGGAACCTCGAGATAATGTGAAAACTTCATCGAATAATTTGCCCTTCCCTGCGAATAAGATCTGAGGGAAGTGGCATATCCAAACATCTCTTTTAATGGACACTGTGCAGATATCCTTTTACCATGAGGTCTGTCTTCAATTCCCTGGATCTTCCCTCTACGCGCTGACAAATCCTTTATTACATCCCCCAGGTACTCTTCGGGTGTTATTATTTCAACATCCATTATTGGCTCAAGCAGCACAGGCTGCGCTTTACGAAGACCCTCTCTACAGGCATTCATAGCAGCGATTTTAAACGCAAGTTCTGAGGAATCAACCTCATGATAGGAACCATCAACAAGAGTGGCCTTGAAATCAATTACCGGATACCCTGCGAGAACTCCATTCTCTGCCGCTTCTCTTATTCCTGCTTCAATAGCAGCCATAAACTCTTTCGGAACTCTGCCGCCAACAACTCTATTCTCAAAGATTATTCCTGCTCCAGAGTCAAGTGGTTTAAACTCAATCACAACGTGCCCGTACTGCCCATGTCCACCGGTTTGTTTGATATGCTTACCTTCAGCTATCGAACTGCTCTTAATTGTCTCACGATACGCCACTTCTGGTTCACCAACAACCGCCTCCACTCTAAACTCTCTCATAAGCCGATCAACAATTATCTCAAGATGCAATTCTCCCATGCCAGATATTATGGTCTGACCCGTCTCCTCATCTGTTCTTACCTTAAAAGTTGGATCTTCCTCAGAAAGCTTTGTCAGTGCAATGGACAACTTATCCTGATCACTGTTTGACTTTGGTTCGATTGCGATTGAGATAACAGGTTCCGGAAAACTCATTTCCTCAAGCACAACAGGATCTTCAACATCACACAGGGTATCACCGGTAGTCACGTTTTTCAGTCCAATAGCAGCAACTATATCACCCGCATAAACATCATCTCTATCCTGTTTTTTATTGGCATGCATCTGCACGATTCTACCAATCCTCTCCCGTCTATCCTTACCAGAGTTATATATAACCTGACCTGGCTTCACCGAACCACTGTATACCCTGAAAAATACAAGTTTTCCAACATACGGGTCTGTCATTATTTTAAAAACAAGTGCTGTAAAAGGCTCATCATCCGAGGCCAATCTCTTAACCTTTTCACCCGTTCTCACCAGATAACCTTCAATTGGTGGAACATCCACAGGCGACGGAAGATAATCAACCACAGCATCGAGAAGCTTCTGAACACCTTTATTCTTAAAAGCAGAACCAACCAGTACAGGAAACACCTTACACCGGACAGTGGCTCTACGAAGCACCCTTTTAATCAAATCTATTGGAATATCCTCTTCCGATAGATAAAGCTCAAGCAGCTCATCATCATAATCTGAAAGTGTTTCTATCAGCTCTTCCCTCGCCTGGACCACCTCTTCCATCATAAAATCTGGTATTTCAACCTCCCTGAATGTACTGCCCAGCGTATCATCATCCCAGATATATGCCTTCTTTTCTATTATATCTAAAACTCCCCTGAAGTTATCTTCTTTCCCATATGGAAGCTGAATGGGCACCGCCTTTGCTCCAAGACGTTCCCGGATCATCCTTACAACATTTTTAAAATCAGCTCCCTGTCTATCCATCTTATTAACAAATACAAGTCTGGGTACTCCATACCTGTTAGCCTGGAACCATACAGTTTCACTCTGAGGCTCAACCCCTCCAACGCCACAGAATACAGCTATTGCTCCGTCAAGAATTCGGAGGCTTCTCTCAACCTCCACCGTAAAGTCAACATGACCCGGGGTATCTATTATGTTTATCCTGTGGTCCTTCCAGAAAAGTGTCGTTGATGCACTTGTAATCGTTATTCCCCTCTCCTTTTCCTGCTCCATCCAGTCCATCTCAGCTTCACCATCGTGCACCTCTCCTATCTTATGCTTCCTGCCCGTGTAAAAGAGCATTCTTTCAGTAAGGGTTGTTTTTCCCGCATCTATATGAGCCATTATGCCGATATTTCTGTTTTTCTCTATTGGATATAATCTAGCCATTTTCCTTACCTACCACCTGTAATGCGCAAAAGCTTTATTGGCTTCAGCCATCTTTCTCGTATCATCCCTTTTCTTGATGGCACCACCTGTGTTGTTGTATGCATCCATCAGCTCTGCTGCAAGTTTCTCACTCATGGATTTCCCATGCCGTGCCCGTGCATAAAAAATAATCCACTTTATTGCAAGCGAAACCTTCCGCTCAGGTCTTACCTCAACCGGAACCTGATATGTTGCACCACCTACCCTTCTGGACTTTACCTCCAGCTCCGGTTTAACATTATCAAGAGCTTTATTAAAAACCTCGAGAGGTGGCTTCTTCATCTTTGCCTCAATAATGTCAAAGGCCCCATAGAGTATTCTCTGAGCCAGACTCTTCTTACCATTTTTCATTAGATTATTTACAAATTTAGATACCAGTACAGATCCATATTTCGGATCAGGCATTATCTTCTGCTTTCTCGTATAATGTCTTCTAGGCATTTTTACTCCTCTGAAATTCTTAAACTTATAGTGAATATTTCGAATTAGTAAAACACAAGCAAGTGGCAAAAAATTAGCCGGTTTACAGCAGAAACCGGCTCCCTTCAAGGGACCTCTACGGGCTAACCCGTTGGTTTCTCCTTGAACAAAATCAGGAAAACTGATGTATTAAACTTTATATTTAGGGCGAACTTCAAGTTTTCATTATGAACCGCAAATTATTAATACAAAATAGAGAAATCAAAAAATATTGATTTAAATTGTTCGAAGTTCGCCGGCACTACGACATTTCTAGTTCTGCTTTGCATTCGGATTTCTATTATTCAGAAAACTCGACATTCGTTCTATTTATATATAACTAGGCTTTGGGTTTCTTAACCCCGTATTTTGACCTTGCTTTTCTTCTGTTTTCTACGCCAAGTGTATCAAGAGTACCACGAATAATGTGGTACCTGACACCTGGTAAATCTTTAACCCTTCCACCCCTTATCAAAACAACAGAGTGTTCCTGAAGGTTATGTCCAATACCAGGAATATATGCCGTAACTTCTATACCATTAGATAGCCTCACTCTCGCCACCTTCCTAAGGGCGGAGTTTGGCTTTTTAGGCGTAAAAGTCATTACCCTTGTGCACACCCCACGTTTCTGGGGGCAACCCTGCAGTGCTGGTGCACCGGTTTTCTTTACTATCTTTTTTCTTCCCTTTCTGACAAGCTGATTTATTGTCGGCATATATTGCTCCGCTAAATGTTAAGCGAAAGATAATTAAACATCTATCTTAAGTCAATATTTTTAGCAAATCAGCATAATGTATTATCAGAAATCAGAATACTGCACCCCCGACTTCTTCCTTTTTTACATCCACCACGCCCTCTATCTTTTCTTTTATCTCCTCCGGGAATTCCATATCACCTGGTTCTTCTCTGTACAATTCAAGATTCTTATAGTATTTGATTCCAGTCCCGGCCGGAATTAGATGACCAATGATCACATTCTCTTTCAACCCTCTTAGATGATCAACGCTTCCCTTTATCGCTGCGTTGGTAAGTACTCTGGATGTCTCCTGGAATGAGGCCGCAGAGATAAAACTATCGATATTGAGCGCTGCCCTTGTTATTCCGAGAAGTACCGGTTTTGCAATAGCGGGGCTTCCACCCAGCTTGACCACTCTTTCGTTCTCCTGCTTAAAAACATGCTTGTCAACCTGCTGGCCAACTATAAAGTTAGTGTCTCCAACATCCACTATTTCAACCTTCCTCAACATCTGTCTTACAATTACACCTATATGCTTGTCGTTAATATTTACTCCCTGCATTCGGTAAACTTCCTGTATCTCATTCACAAGCCAGCTCTGGAGGGCCTGCTCTCCCAGAATTTGCAGAATATCATGGGGATTCATAGCACCATCGCAAAGTGGGAAACCAGCCTTAACAACATCTCCATCCCTCACAGTAATATGCTTGCCAAGAGGAATAAAATGTTTGAACTCATTACCATGCTCATCCTCGACAATAATTACCCTCTTCCCTTTTGCAATTGGTCCAAATCTAACAGTTCCATTAACCTTTGCCAGTACCGCCGAATCCTTGGGCTTTCTTGCCTCAAACAGGTCTGCTACCCTTGGCAGACCTCCCGTAATATCTTTTGTCTTCGCTTGACCTCTCGGTATCTTCGCAATTACCTCGCCTGCACTGATCTCCTGATTATCCTCAACCATCAGGTATGCACCGCCAGGTATATTATAACTGATAAGCTCATTACCCTCATCATCCACTATTACAACCTTTGGCTGGAGTTCTTCGTCCTGAAAATCCATTATGATGTTATTTATAACTCCAGTTACTTCGTCTATTTCCTGCTTTACAGTAGTACCGGAGATAATGCCCATTAGCTGTACTTTTCCTGAATACTCAGTAAGGATGTGTTCAGCAAAGGGGTCAAATTTCGTCAGTGGAGTTTTCTCATCAACTATATCTCCCTCTTTAACGAGTATTTCTGAACCTGTTTTCATTACAATCTCATATGGATCTCCCAGAAGTAGAAGCATTCCATCAACTATCTTAGCCCTTGCTCTCATTGTTGTTTCAACATCCATACTTTCTTTCTTGGACCTCGCCACCACATGACCCGGTTCAAGAAACTCACCATCTTCAACAAACGGTTCAAAATCATCAAGTGAATACTGATGATAAATCCTCTGAACTGTAATAACTCCCCTTCTTGGAATAACAGTTTTTCCATCTTTTCTCTTAATGAACTTTCCTTCAATCTTTTTAACATAGACGGGATAATTTAACCTGATCATGTTTTCTTCTGTCTTTCGAGCCGCTGTACCACCTATATGGAATGTACGCATTGTAAGCTGTGTACCGGGCTGTCCTATGGACTCTGCAGCAACTATTCCAACAGCCTCACCAATATCAACGGTCTTTTTTGTTGCAAGGTTTCTACCATAACATTTTACACATACACCATGGGGAGACTCGCATGTGAGAACTGTCCTAACCTTAACCTTTTCAATCCCGGAGTTTTCAATTCGCCTTGCAATCTCCTCTGTAATCTCCTGATTCGCCTCTATTATTATTTCTTTAGTTCTGGGATCCCTCACCCTGTCTACCGTATATCTTCCAACAATTCTGTCGTATAGAGACTCAATTATATTATCCTC
Organism: uncultured Spirochaetota bacterium; assembly: GCA_964518675.1. Lineage (GTDB taxonomy): Bacteria > Spirochaetota > B62-G9 > B62-G9 > CAZFGQ01 > CAZFGQ01. The sequence goes on along the minus strand of CAZFGQ010000004.1, from coordinate 23,340 downwards.
TTCTTTCAGAGCACTCATCTCTATTCCGTTAATCGTACCACAATCCTCTTCCGTTACAACCACATCCTGTGCTATATCAACAAGCCTTCTTGTTAGATATCCTGCATCTGCCGTCTTCAGAGCGGTATCTGCAAGACCTTTTCGTGCTCCATGAGTGGAGTTAAAATATTCCAGTACCGTCAATCCTTCCTTGAAGTTCGATTTAATGGGAAGTTCGATTATCTCACCGGAAGGTTTGGCCATTAAACCACGCATTCCGGCAAGCTGCCTTATCTGGGTCTTAGAACCTCTTGCCCCGGAATGAGCCATCATATAGACTGGATTAAACCCATTCTTATCTTTTTTAAGTTCTTCCATCATTACATCAGCGATTCTCTCGTTAACCGCAGTCCATATATCTACAACCTTATTGTACCTCTCCTCATTTGTGATAAGTCCATTGCGGTACTGCTCATAAACTTCAGCTACTTCTTTTTCCGCTTTCTCTAGAAGTACCTTTTTCTGAGATGGGATCTTTATATCTTCCATTCCTATTGTCACACCAAAGTACGTGGCATATTTAAAACCAAGATCCTTAATCTCATCCAGCATCTTAGCTGTCACTGCTGCACCAAATTTATCATAACAGGTACTCACCAGAGAATTGAGTTCTTTTTCTCCAAGTGCATAATTCAAAAATTCCATCCCCTTCGGCAGAACCGAGTTAAAAACAACCCTTCCTGGTGTAGTTTCGATTTTCTCCCATCCATTTCCATTATTTAATCTGAGAATTATCTTCTCATGGTAATCAACCACACCGTTTTCAATTGCTACAAGAACTTCTTCTGGAGAACCGAAATACTTCTTTTTCTCGGAATCCTTCGTTGGATCTTCTTTTGTAAGATAATATATGCCAAGAATCATATCCTGTGTTGGACTCACAATTGGGAGACCATTTGCTGGATTGAGCAGGTTTTTCGAAGAAAGCATAAGTATCCACGATTCAATTTGAGCTTCAAGCGAGAGTGGCACATGAACAGCCATCTGATCGCCATCGAAGTCAGCATTAAAAGCATGACATACAAGAGGATGCAGCCGTATGGCCTTTCCTTCTACGAGCACAGGTTCAAAGGCCTGGATTCCCATCCTGTGGAGTGTGGGGGCTCTATTAAGCAGAACAGGATGTTCAGAAACAACCTCCTCGAGCACTGACCATACCTCGGGCGCTCTCTGCTCAACCATTGTTTTGGCTCTTTTAATATTGTAAACAATACCCTTGTCAACCAGTTTTTTCATGATAAATGGCTTGAACAGCTCCATGGCCATTAACGCAGGAAGACCACACTGGTGCATCTTCAACTCAGGGCCAACCACTATAACCGATCTACCAGAGTAATCAACCCTCTTTCCAAGCAGGTTCTGTCTGAACCTACCCTGTTTGCCTTTGAGCATATCAGCAAGCGATTTCAGAGGTCTATTTCCCGGCCCTCTGACAACTCTCTTCTTTCTGCTGTTATCGAACAGAGCGTCTACCGCTTCCTGAAGCATTCTCTTTTCATTTCTTACTATTATTTCAGGCGCATTAAGAGCTATCAGTCTTTTTAACCTGTTGTTTCTATTTATAACCCTTCTATAAAGATCATTTAGATCTGAAGTTGCGAACCTACCTCCATCAAGCTGAACCATCGGACGAAGCTCCGGGGGTATCACAGGTATAACATCAAGGATCATCCATTCCGGCCTGTTCCCGGATTCCCTGAAATCCTCCACTATCTCTAATCTCTTTAATATCCTCTTATCAGTTTTTGTTCCCTTCTCCATCATTTCAGCCCGAAGCTCAGCTGCAAGTGCATCCAGATCCAGATTTTTCAGCAGCGTTTTAATCGCATCGGCACCTATGCCGGCTGTGAAACTCATTCCAAAACGTTCCCTGTATTCTTCATACTCCTCTTCTGTAAGAAGTTGCATCTTCTTCAGATCAGTATCGCCGGGATCTATCACGATGTATTTCTCAAAATACAGGACACTTCTGAGCTCAGTCATCGAAAGATTTAGAAGAAGTCCCATTCTCGATGGCACACTTCTGTAAAACCATATATGCGCAACGGGAGCCGCAAGTTCAATGTGGCCCATTCTTTCTCTTCTAACTTTGAAATGTGTAACCTCAACTCCACATCTATCGCATACAACTCCCTTATATCTTATGCTCTTGAACTTTCCACAGTAACATTCGTATTCCTTTGTTGTTCCAAATATTTTCTCGCAAAAAAGCCCATCCCTCTCTGGTCTAAGTGTCCTGTAATTTATTGTTTCAGGTTTTTTGACCTCACCGTATGACCATTTTCTGATCTGGTCTGGTGAAGCCAGTTTTATCTTTATCCTTGAAAACTCGTTGAGCTTTTTCATTTATTTACCTCTTGTCTAAAATTTTAAACGTTTGTTTCAAGAATTTTGTAATTTCTATGTTCTATAAGCTCTTCATCTCTCTCTGTAAGCGGTATTTGATTTCCATCCTCATCGTAAACCGTAAGATCAAGACACAACCCCCTGAGTTCCTGAACAAGTACGTTGAATGATTCTGGAATCCCAGAAATTGCAATATTCTCTCCCTTTACTATAGCCTCGTACATTTTGGCCCTTCCAGTCATATCATCCGATTTTACCGTTAAGAGTTCCTGCAGGTTGTTGGCTGCTCCATAAGCCTCGAGAGCCCATACCTCCATCTCCCCAAGTCTCTGACCTCCAAACTGGGCCTTTCCTCCAAGCGGTTGCTGTGTAACAAGGGAGTAAGGACCAGTTGACCTTGCGTGGATCTTGTCATCAACAAGATGGGCAAGCTTAAGCATATATATAACACCAACCGTAACTTCATTCTTGAAAGGCTCACCGGTCAGACCGTCATAAAGCTTTGCCTTACCATTTGCAGGAAGACCGGCCTTTTTCAGAGCCTCCTCAATCTGTTCCCACTTAGCACTCTGAAATACAGGGGTGCTTATGTATACATCAAGCTTATCCGCTACCCATCCAAGGCTTGCCTCAAGTATCTGACCCAGGTTCATTCTTGATGGAACACCAAGTGGATTGAGCACTATATCGATTGGGGTTCCATCTTCAAGGAATGGCATATCCTCCTCTGGCAGAACCCTGGAAACAACACCTTTATTTCCATGTCTTCCTGCGAGTTTATCACCTTCCTGCAACTTCCTCTTTGCCGCTATATATACTTTTACAACCTCTTCGACACCAGGTGGAAGTTCATCGCCATCAACCCTTCTCAAACGTTTCACATCTATAACAGTTCCTTCGGTTCCATGGGGAACTCTCAGACTTGTATCTTTAACATTCTTCGCCTTTTCTCCAAATATTGAGTTAAGAAGCTTGTATTCTGGTGTTACGTCTGTTTCTCCTTTAGGTGTCACCTTACCCACAAGTATCGAACCAGGCTTTACCTTTGCACCTATTCTAACTATCCCTTCTTCATCAAGATCCTTGAAAGCTTCTTCACTTACATTCGGTATATCCCTCGTAATTGTCTCCATTCCAAGTTTGGTTTCCCTCACCTCGACCACGAACTCCTCAATATGGATGGAAGTAAAGCTATCATCCTTCACAATTCTCTGGCTTATAAGAATTGCATCCTCGAAATTAAACCCCATCCACGGCATATATGCAACTAACACATTTCTGCCCAGCGCAAGCTCTCCCTTATCTGTAGAAGGTCCATCGGCTATTACGTCATCCTTATTGACCCTATCACCAACCTTCACAAGAGGTTTCTGATTGAAACAGGTATCCTGGTTCGTCCGCTTATACTTAATGAGCCTGTAAACATCCTCTTCATCGCCATCACCGGGTTTTATCACTATCTTCCTCGAATCGACATAAACCACTTTCCCGGATCTCTTTGCCTTTACCAAAACACCCGAATCGTAAGCCGCTTTCAATTCGATTCCGGTTCCAATTCTGGGTGCCTGAGGCCTTACAAGCGGAACAGCCTGCCTCTGCATATTGGAGCCCATCAGTGCTCTGTTTGCATCGTCATGCTCGAGAAACGGAATTAGAGAAGTTGAAACACTTATTATCTGACTGGGAGCTACATCGATATACTGGATTTCCTCAGGCCGCACCTGGAGGAACTCTCCCCTGAACCTTGCTGCAACATAACTATCGAGAAATCTTCCGTCCTTTCCAATTCTGGCATTTGCCTGGGCAATTTTATATTTCTCCTCATCCATTGCAGTGAGGTATTCTATTTTTTTGGTTACTCTTCCATTCTCAACCTTTCTGTAAGGAGTCTCGAGGAATCCGAACTCATTAACCCTTGCATAAAGTGCAAGGGAAACAATCAACCCGATATTTGGTCCCTCAGGGGTTTCAATTGGACACATCCTGCCATAATGGCTATAATGAACATCACGAACCTCAAATCCTGCCCTTTCTCTCGAAAGTCCTCCCGGACCAAGCGCATTTAACCTTCGCTTATGGGTTAGCTCTGATAAAGGATTAACCTGATCCATAAACTGAGAAAGCTGACTTGATCCAAAAAACTCTTTTATGGCTGCTGTTATAGGTTTAATGCTTATCAGATCCTGGGGCCTCAGGGTATCGGCCTCCTTCAGGGACATTCTTTCCTTTGCGATTCGCTCCATCCTGGCAAAACCTATCTTAAGATGATTCATAAACAGCTCACCCACCGAACGAACCCTTCTATTGCCAAGATGATCGATATTATCTATAGTGCCTTCACCAATGTAGACCTTTATCAGATATTTCATCGTATTTATAATGTCATCTTTTCTCAGGACTCTTTCTTCTACATTGTCATCGTAACCAAACTTTTTATTCAGTTTGTATCTTCCAACTCGCCCCAGGTCATATCTCTTTGGATCAAAGAACAAAGTTGAAATATCCCTCTCAGCATTTTCGAAAGTAGTTGGCTCACCCGGATGTATTACTGAATAAATTCTGATTATGGCATCTTCTCGTGTGGGTTCATCTTTGAAAGGATTATCCGGGTCTTTTGGAAAATCTTCTTTATCAAGGCAATTTATAATAACCGTTGAGTTCAGGCTATCAGCAGCTTCAAAGTCTATAATCTCTATCTCTGTGATTCCTTCATGAAGCAGGGTATCAAGTGTTGTGGGAATTAGTCTCTCCCCGGCTCTTACAAGTTTCTTATTCTCTTCCTCCTTGGAGTAATAATCCTTTGCCACATACTGGTTGTTCAGCTTACCTTCAGCTATAACACTCTCAGTTATCTTTTCCTTCCTCGTCTTGTAGAAAAGCTTGATAATCTGCTCACGGGTATCAAACCCAATAGCCCTTAAAAGAAGGGTCGCAAGAATTCTCCTCTTTCTATCAATTCGGATATACAGCAGTTCTTTCTTATCCTCCAGTTCGAATTCAAGCCAGGATCCCCTATCTGGAATTATCCTCGCAGTGTGCATCTGATCCCGTTCTTCGTAGCCAAATACAACCCCTGGAGAACGGTGTATCTGGCTGACAACCACTCGCTCGGCCCCATTTATAATGAATGTACCCCTCTCCGTCATCAGTGGTATATCACCCATATAGAGAACTTTTCTTCTTATCTCACCGGTTTCTGTAAAAATCAGATCTATAGTTGCTTTCAGCGGAAGTGCATATGTTAACCCTTTTTCTTTACATTCCTCTTCGGTATACTTGGGTTCATCAAATGAATAGCTCTCAAACTGAAGCACCATATCGCCATTAGGGCTCTCTATTGGAAAAGTAGACTCAAAAACAGCCTGAAGCCCTTCGCTTTCAAGAGGTTCCCCGTTCTCCAGTTTTTTTCTCTGGAGAAATCTCTCATATGAGGTAAGCTGGATTTCTATAAGATTTGGTATTTCAATAATCTGTTCTGATGGTGTTCCCATCAAAACCCTTTCTCTAAGCTTTCTCATTTTTTACCTCTTTTTAATATCTTTTTTCTGATTATCTTTTTTTTTATCGGGTAGGTTATCAAATTGGCCTTTTTTATCATTTTATAGAAGTGAACCTATTTTTCTCATTATACAGGTTCAACAAGAAGAACATACCTATCCCTCCCTATATTACAGAGGGCTAAACAAATATAATAAATATATATACAATTGTTAAATAATTTAGATGGAATTTCACCTTTTAGAATATGATTCTTTAGATTGAAACCAATTTTTACAAGTATAAAACTCAAAGCTTCAAAGTAATCAATTTTCTCCATATCCCGGTTAAATACCAGATATGATATATTTGTTTCTTGAGATATGCCCTTTTTTCAATCCTTCAATCATAACAATATATATCATATTATCCTGAAGCTAACGCAAATGTTTTTTTAGACAACAATGTTTTTTCCAAATCATTTAAGCTCATCATTTAAGCTCTACTGTGGCTCCTGCAGCTTCCAGTTTTGCCTTAACCTCTTCTGCAGTTTTCTTATCCACATTCTCTACTATTGGTTTCGACATACTCTCAACAAGTTCCTTAGCTTCTTTAAGACCAAGGTTCGTTATTGCCCTAACCTCTTTAATGACCTGTATCTTTTTATCACCAATAGCAGTTAAGAAAACAGAAAACTCTGTTTTCTCTTCCTCTGCTGCGCCCTCAGCACCAGCTGTGGGAGCACCTGGTGCACCTGCAGCCACGACCGCAGGAGCTGCTGCTGAAACACCGAACTTTTCCTCGAGTGCTTTTACAAGCTCTGCAAGTTCGATCACGGTCATCTTCTCTATTGCCGCAATCAAATCATCCTTCGTTAAGTTTTCCTTTGCCATATTATCTTCTCCTCTATTTCTATTATCAGTATTTAAAAGAGCAGATGCAGGCAAATACGTGGAAGACATCTGCCCTCTTTATTTCTTAAAAGTTATTCTTAAGCAGCTTCTGCTCTTTTCTTATCCTCAATCGCCTTTAAAGTACGCACAAACTTGCCTATGATTTCGTTAAGTGTGATTACCAATCCTCTCACGGGAGCGTTCATCAATCCAATAGCCTGTGCAATAAGAACATCTCGTGATGGTAGTTTAGATATTTCCTCGATCTGATCCGCCGTTAATACCGACCCTTCAACATAACCACCCTTGATCGTCAGGGTAGTTTCTTTTCTGGTATCTACAAGAACCTTCGCTATTTCAGATATATCCATGCTTGTATACGCTATAGCAGTAGGGCCAACGAGGAATCCCTCAAGACCATTGTACCCAAGTTCCTCAAATACTCTTCTTGCAAAATTATTCTTAACAACATGAAACTCAGCTTTCTTTTCTCTTAAAGAATTTCTTAATTCAGTTATCTGCTGAACATTCAGTCCACGATAGTCTGTAAAGATAAAACTACTCGAACTCTGCAACTCCTCTTTTAACTTTCTTACCCTCTCTACCTTCCACTGTTGTGCTGGTCTTTGGAACTTTGTGGTTGCCTGGTGAACCATTTTCTACTCCCTGCACTATTATATATACCTCTTTATATTACTTCTCCAACATCTCAAAATAACTTCAATTGAGATTGATTTAAATCTTCAGGCTATCATCTTGTGGTCTATCTTTAATCCCGGACTCATAGTTGAGGAAAGGTAAACCGATTTTATAAACTCTCCCTTTATATCAGGAGGTCTTTTATGGAGTACAGTTTCATAAAGTACACGGCAATTTTCAGCTATTTTTTCATCTTCCATAGAGAGTTTCCCAACACCCAGATGGATTATTTTCGTTTTATCAGCTCTGAATTCAACCCTTCCTCTTTTCAGTTCTTTTACAATTCCCTTAATATCATTTGTAACTGTCTGGGTTTTTGGATTGGGCATAAGTCCCCTTCTGCCAAGTATAGGGCCCAACTTGCCGACATCCTTCATCATATCAGGTGTTGCTACTGCAACATCGAACTCAAGCCACCCAGATTTAATCTTTTCTATTAAATCTATATCACCAACATAATCTGCCCCTGCTTCCTCAGCCTCTTTTGCCTTATCCCCCTTGGCAAACACCAGAACCCTTACAGGCTTTCCAGTTCCATGTGGAAGAACAACAGTATCCCTAATAGTATGTTTCTGTAGTATATTGAGATTTATGGCCATTTCTACAGTTTCGTCAAAATTAGCATAAGATATCTCTTTTAAGATCTTTATAGCTTCCTCAAGTGGATATGCTTTTGTTCTATCAATTTTTTCCATTGCGGCTCTGTATTTTTTACCCCTCTTCACCTGAGTTCTCCCTCAAAAATGAGTACTTATCAATAAATCATTGAATTAATTATTGCATGTTAGCTGGCAACTTCCTCTATTTCTACTCCCATACTTCGAGCTGTTCCCTCAATAATTTTTTTAGCCGCCTCCAGATCATTAGCGTTAAGATCGGGCATCTTTGTTTTTGCTATCTCTTCAAGTTGCTTCTGGGTTAAAACCCCAACCTTATTCTTGTTGGGTTCTCCAGAACCCTTTTCAAGCCCCAGGGCTTTTTTTATAAGAGTAGCCGCTGGTGGTGTTTTTGTAATAAATGTAAAAGATTTATCTTCATATACAGATATTATTACGGGAATAATAGTACCCTTCTGGGATTCTGTTTTCGAATTAAAAGCTTTACAAAACTCCATTATATTTACACCATGCTGGCCAAGAGCTGGTCCGACAGGTGGTGCTGGGCTCGCTTCACCAGCAGGTATCTGTAGCTTTATCGTTCCTTTAAGCTTCTTTGCCATAATAGCTCTCCACTAAAACACCCTGTTAATAATTCAGTTTATTAAAATTAATTTGCTTTTTATTTCTTTTTTCCAAAAATTTTAATTTAAGTATTCTGATTCAAAGGGAATCAAAAAGATATATTTTTATTCATTTCAGGTCAACAAATATCTCAGGTTGCTAATTATCTTCAACTATTACCTGGATTATTAGCTTACTTTATGGTTAACCTTTTCTTCCCTTCATTAAAAATATATAAAAGATCTATCAAAAATAAATCTATTATCGAATCTGTTAAACTAAATCTGTTAAAGTTTCTCTACCTGTAAAAAATCTAACTCAACAGGCGTTGACCTTCCAAAAATCTCAACCCTCACTCTTACTTTACCCTTCTCCTGATTTACCTCTTCCACGATACCAGTGAAAGTTTTAAAAGGTCCATCTGTTACCCTTACCTGTTCCCCAACTTCAAAAAGCAGCCTTGGAGAAATAACTTTTTCCCCTTTAAGCTCTCCCATTCGCTGCAGAATATTTTTCACATCATCACTCGACAGAGGTGCTGGTTTTCGATTGGGACCACTGCCAACAAAACCAGTTACTCCGGGAATTTTTTTTATCTGGGCAAGTATCTTCTGCCATTCAGCATCAGATCGATCCGGCAGATTCATTTCAAGAAGTATATATCCCGGAAAATACTTTTTCCTGGTAGTCCTTTTTTTACCCTCCCTTACCTCAGAAACCTCTTCCGTTGGAACCTTTATCTGCGTAATAACTTCACCAAGATTACTGTTCTTTATGAGATTCTTCAATCCCTTTTCAACTTTATTCTCATAACCTGAATATGTATGGAGAACGTACCAGTTTTTTGCCATTCTTACCCACCGAGCAATGCGAATATTACTGTTTTCACTACAAAATCGATCAACGCAATAACTGCGCCAATAATTAGAATAGAAATTATTACTATCCTCGTTGAGGTCAAAACTTCTTCCCTTGAAGGCCAGTTCACCTTTTTCAGCTCAGCTTTCGCTTCTCTTAAAAATGCTATTACTTTCTTCACACCTCCCCCTGATATGAAGACATTAAAAAAATTCAGGCCAGGCAGGATTCGAACCCGCAACATCCGGTTTTGGAGACCGGCGCTCTACCAGTTAGAGCTACTGGCCTATCAATTTATACGTATATGTTTTACAAACAAAGATAATATAATATTTAAAGTGAAATTAATCAATATGGCTTAAATCGATAACTATTTAATACTCGTTTCTTTATGAACAGTATGTTTCCTGCAACTGGGACAGTATTTTTTTAACTCCAGCTTTGATGGAGTGTTTCTCTTATTTTTTGTTGTCGTATAATTTTTACGCTTGCATTCTTGACATGCTAAAGCTATTAACTCTCTCATTTTTATTCCCGATTTTTAATTTTAGGCTAGATTTTAGCCCACAACCGGAATTGAACCGGTGACCTCGTCATTACCAATGACGTGCTCTACCGACTGAGCTATGTGGGCAAAACTTTTTCCGCACCTAATTTATTAAATATTATGGAAAAGTCAAGCTCTTTCCCCAATGTCACTGATCTATAAAAAATTATTCATTATTTCATCCGCGTATAAGACAAGATTTTTATCAAGGTATCCGTACCTTTTGGATTTTATTTCCATATTAAGTATAAATACACCCTGAGATGAAAGGTATTCAACCTTTCTTAATTTAAGCTCATCACCCTCAGATATTCCAGCTTCCTGAGCAGGCGACCCTGGAATAACACCTTCTACTATATATGTTTTTTTCCCCAATCCTTCAGACCTTCTAACCTTGATGCCGAAAATGGGGGTTATAATATTCTCTTCAGCATCATGCTGGTAGATGTATGCTGATGGAATTTCCGGCCTTTTATCCAGAAGAATACTTTTACAAATTTCCTCCCCGTTTCTCTCTATTAATACAGACACAGCAATTGGACTTGGCATGAGGGAAACAATCCTCTGCGCATCAAAAATCTCAGAAACATCCCTTCCTGCAACTTCGAGTATATAGTCTCCTGGCATAATTCCTGAAATTGAAGCAGGAGATTCAGGCATAATATAATCGACCCTCAGCTTCTCCAAAGATTTTGAGACCGTGCATCCAATCCAGCTTCTCTCAACCTCACCCTCTTCGTACAATTTAAAAATCACAGAATATATCAGGTTTATTGGAAGGGCAAAGTTTAACCCCTTATAGTTTGGTAAACCGGCAAAATTAATTCCCACTACGTATCCTTTTTCATCTATCAATGCACCGCCGCTGTTTCCAGGATTAATTGGTACATCGATTTGGATCACACTCCCTATCTGTATAAAAGGTCTATCAATACTGCTTATAATACCCGATGTAACTGTATTGGTTAAACCTACAGGATTTCCAATTGCATATACTTTCTGCCCCCTTCTTAACGTATCAGAATCCCCTAATTTTATATTTGAAACCATTTTCTTTTCTACTTTTAAAAGGGCTATATCATAAACTCGGTCATACCCAACCACCTTTGCCAGAAGTTTCACACTTTCGTCCTCACCCGGGGTAATATAAACCCTGGCATACCCTTCATATTCTGGATCAACCACAGGTTCTATCACATGGTAATTGGTTATGATATACCCTTCAGGATCAATGACAACACCAGTTCCAATCACACTCTCCGGATATCCAAAACCTCCACTGGATTTTATCCCCAGGTCCACAATAATCTTCACACTGCTTTCTACAACCTTATCAATGGCATTCTGAAGAAGCTCTTTATCACTCTCTATCTCATTTTTAAGTTTACCTATATCCTTTTCGATACTCTCAATCTCTTCAGCATTTTCAGGCTCACAATCCTTTAACTTTTCCAGATAAATTCTGAAATATTTATCAGCAATAAATGGATTTCCCCTCTTTAAAAATATTTTAACAAGATTCTTATAAATGGATGGATTATCAGGTTCAAAAAGAGAGAGAAACAAATAGAACGAACCTTTTCTCAAATCTCCAGCTGAGCCATCATAGCTTCTCATTAATTCTTCTATTTTATTTTTAAGGTAAGTTTCATACTTTTTTAATTCCTCTTTTCCATCGATAAGATTTGTTAGAGTTATCATGGTATATGTATAAGAAAGGGCTTCGAGGTAATTCTGACTTTTTTCGAGCTCCTCGCGTTTTTTGAGATAGAGAAGATTTACCTTATTAAACATATCGAATCTTTTTTCATCCTTAAAATTTTTTGTATACTCGATAAAGTTCTTACATGCATCAAAAAAATCCTGGTTTTCGATACTGCTCTCAAAATCCTCCTCTATTTTTTTATCCACTTTCTGGATATTTTTTATATCTTTACTGGATAGGGTTGCACATGAGGTAAGTACAAAAAGGCTGATAATAATCAGCAGAAAAGTATGCAGTGATTGTTTTTTCATAAAAGATAAAATAATATACAACCAGTTAAATTTCAACCAGGGTAAGGCCTTTGCAAAATTTAAAACATACCATTTTAAAATGGCTGGTTTTTTTAAAACAAGTACTTATCCGTACTTTTCACTCAACATGCTTTACAGGATATAAGCAGCATTCAACAGTACAATGAAAATCTTGACACATGATTGCTGCGACAGTATAGTGTGGATACGTTTAATTCTCCAGGGGGTAAAAAATGAAGAAGATCAACCTAGCTCTTGTCGGTCATACTTCAGTTGGCAAGACATCATTCATTGACCATCTCCTGTATGATCTTGGGATAGTTGATACACTGGGACGGGTGGATGATGGAAAATCGCTAAGTGATTATGATGAGGAAGAAATAAAGAGGAAAATATCCATTAAATCGACCATATTCAACTTCAAACATGAGGACACAAACTTTACTATCATCGATACACCTGGCTCTGCAGATTTTGCAGGAGAGGTAGTATCGTGTCTCTATGGAGTCGATTCAGCTCTCATGCTTGTGGATGCCGTAAGAGGGATAGAGATCGAAACCACCAAAAACTGGAACAGAGCCAAAAAGCTCAACCTGCCAGTAATCATTTTTATTAATAAGATGGATAAAGAGCATGCAGACTTTAACAATACTCTTGAAAATATAAAACAAAATCTCAAAACAAACGTTGTTCCATTAATGCTTCCCATAGGTGCTGAAAATAATTTTAAAGGCGTCGTAGATATACTTGGTATGGAAGCTTACATCTATGAAGAAAAATCAAAATCCGGTAAAAAATCCCCAGTACCAGACGATCTCAAATCGGAGGTTGAGTCTCTGAGAAATAATCTTATAGAGATCAGTGCGGAATCAACAGACGAGCTTACAGAAAAATACCTCGAAGGAGAAGAGTTAACACAGGAAGAGATAGTTGAGGGCCTCAGGAAAAGAATAGAATCGAGGGAGGTTGTACCTGTACTTGTGGGAAGCTGCGCAATGAACATTGGTATAACAGAGGCTACAAGAATAATAAAGGAAATTGCACCTCCATCTAATTTCAGGGAAACAATCAAGGCATTTAATGCCAACGATAAAAGCAAAGAAGTTGAGATAAAATGCAGCAAAGATGAATCGTTTACAGGCCTGGTTTTTAAAACAGTAATAGATCAATTTGCCGGCAAGATTTCATATGTGAGGGTTTTTTCAGGCACAGTAAAGGCAGAACAGGAGGTTATGAATACAACAAAAGATAAGAAAGAAAAGCTCTCAAAGATATTTACACCCTTTGGCAAAACCCAGAATCCTCTTGAAAGGGATGCTGAAGAAGGTGATATTATAGCCCTCACAAAACTCCCATATGCAGAAACAGGAGATACACTATCCTCCACAGACAGACCTGTCGTATTCCCAGAGATGGTTCTCCCATATCCTGTTTACAGTGTAGCAATAAAGGCAAAGAACAAGAAAGAAGAGGATAAACTGAGCTCCCTTCTTCAGAGAGCAGCCGAGGAAGACATCTCTTTTAAAGTAGAATACAACAAGGAAACAAAAGAAACCGTCATCTCTGGCATGGGAGAGCTACACCTCAATATCATTCTTTCAAAGATAAAGGAAAATTACGGTATCGATTACGTAACATCCACACCTCTGATCGCCTATAGAGAAACAATAACCGTTCCGGCAAAAGCCGATTACAAGCACAAAAAGCAGACCGGTGGCCATGGACAGTACGGGCAGGTATTTCTGGAAATAGAACCGCTGCCAAGAGGCGGAGGATTCGAGTTTGTAGATAAAATTGTCGGTGGAGTAATCCCCAAACAGTACATTCCCGGCGTAGAAAAGGGAGTTAGAGAAGCGATGGAGGAGGGAGTAGTAGCTGGATATCCTGTAGTTGATGTAAAAGTTTCCCTGGTCTTCGGTAGCTATCACGAGGTTGATTCCTCCGAACTGGCTTTTAAAATAGCAGGGAGACAGGCTTTTAAGCTTGCCATGGAAAAGGCAAAACCCACACTTCTCGAACCAATAATGGACCTTACTGTTTATGTTGACGAGAAATATACAGGTGACATAATGAGTGATCTGAACTCCAAAAGGGGAAGAGTACTCGGTATGGATAGCCTGGGTGGAGGGTTACAGGTTATCAGGGCAAAAGTTCCCCAGGCTGAATTACTGAGATATGCAATAGAGTTAAAATCACTAACATCAGGTACAGGCTCATTCGAGATGGAATTCTCACACTATGAACCAATAAGTGGGAAAATAGCGGAAGATGTGATAAAGGAAACAATGCGGAGACGAGAACAGGCAGAAAAGGAAAAATAATAGTAAAAAATGATCGGTCTTGTACAGAGGGTCAAAGAAGCAGAGATACTGGTAAATGGGAAAAGAATCTCAGCAATCGGAGAGGGTATACTACTACTTGTTGGTGTATCCACCGACGATAAAGAGGAGGATGCAAAATATATTGCAGGTAAAGTTGCAAATCTAAGAATCTTCCCCGACGATAAGGGGCAGATGAATAGATCTCTGCTTGATATAAATGGTGAAATACTGGTAGTAAGCCAATTTACCCTCCTCGCAGATACCCGAAAAGGAAGAAGGCCAAGTTTTACAAGAGCAGCTGATCCCGAAAAAGCTGTACATCTTTACAGGTCAGTGATAGAGAAGCTATCCAGATACAACATTCCGGTAAAAGAGGGAAAGTTCCGTGAAATAATGGAGGTAAAACTGAACAACTTTGGACCTGTGACAATAATACTTGATTCTTCCGAGAAGAAGTTCTAGCTGCTGTGAAATATCTTTTCATGTGCTGGCTCTTTACCAAATACTGTTACTTTAAAAAGATATGGTTTAGAAATCCGAAGGTGAGATAAAAGATGGAGATTATTAAAAAGGTTGTGGGTCTTCTGGGTGCAAATTGCTACATAATAAGAAACGAGACCGAAGCAGTCGTTATCGATCCAGGTGGTAACCCTGAGCTTATATATCCTGTAATTGGAAGAAGAAAGCTCCTTTACATTATAAATACCCATGGGCACTACGACCACATAGGTGCGAACAACGATCTCAAATCAAGATACGATACAAAACTTGCATGCCACAGGGATGAATACCAGGTACTGGTCAATCCTGAATTAAATCTTTCAGAAATGGTAGAAATGCCGTTTATTTCTGTCATGCCAGATATTTTACTCAATGAAGGAGATAAGCTTGAGATAGGCGGGATCCCGATAGAAGTGTTACATACTCCAGGACATACTAAAGGAAGTATATCCTTAAAGGTTGGGAAGGCCCTCTTCTCGGGAGACACACTGTTTTTCAGATCGGTCGGAAGAACAGACCTTCCAATGGGCTCCTTTAAAGAACTGGAAAAAAGCATCAGAGAAAAACTCTATACACTCCCCGATGAGACCATTGTATACACAGGTCATGGAGAAAATACAACCATTGGTGAGGAAAAAAAATACAATGAGTTTGTGAAAGCCTGAGAAGTAATCTCAAGCACTCAGCGATTTTTAGATTAAATGTTTTTCAACCTTTCACACTACCGGCGGTAAGTCCACGAACAAGGTACTTTTGAAATATTAAAGCCAGAACCACCGGAAATATTGCTGCAATTACCGCACCTGCCGTCATATCCCCATATCTTATCTGATATTTTCCTACCATATCGGCAAGAGCAACAGGAATTGTTTTTGACCGGTGAGTACTTGCAAATATCATTGCAAATAAAAACTCGTTCGTCGAACTTATAAAAACATAAATAGCCGTTGCCGCAAGGCCTGGTGCTGAAAGAGGCATAACAACCCGAAAGAGAGCCTTAAGCCTAGTGCATCCATCGATCCTTGCAGCATCCTCAAGGTCCTTTGGTATTGTCTGAAAATAACCATACAGTATCCAGACTGAAATTGGCAAAAGCCATCCTGTATACCCTATAACAAGAGCCGCTTTAGTATCCACAAGCCCCAACCATCGAGAAAAGATAACGTAGATATGGATATGAGAAAATATTTTGAAAGTTTCTTTAATAAAGATGTGGTTCTCTCTCATTCGACTAAACTTTCCCTTCTTGGAGAAACGGTAACACAATCACTTCTATTCAAAAATCGAATGTGCTTGACTTTCTGTACGAGATGTTTATACTTAAATATAAATTACAAATAGAACACTTTGTCAGTAAAAAGAAATATATTGAATCTTTGATAATAATACCATAGTTATATATAGTGCCAGGGAAATTAACACAGATAAAAATTGAAAATGACAAGAGCTGTAATAATGAGATCTGTAATGAAAAAAGAATTAAGCCATAAAAATTATAGCTGGTGGTGGTGGTTCTGGGGTTAGCCAGAACCACCTTCATATAGTTTGAAGGCCGTAGGTCCTGGCTAAACCCAGAAGTTAGGTCAGGTCCTGCGGCCTTTCTCTATAAGGCCGTAAGACCATTTGGTTTTACGGCCTTTTTTATTTATTTCAAACATTCAATAACGGAAAGCTACAGTTAGTTTAATGATCTCTTTCAGGAGATTTGGATGTTTTTCTGCTAGATATCTAAAAACTCTAACAATGATGAGTTATTGGGGAGGAAGATATGAATGAAACAGTTAAAATCTCAAACAATCTGATAATAAAAACTATTCATGGTGAGAGGTTTACCCCCTTTTCACTTTGCAAAAAGCTAAAAGCTTCCGCTCTTCTCGAATCCGCCTCTTTCTGGGGAGGTAAGAGCAGGTTTTCAATAATACTGGAAAGAGAAGCTTTTAAGGTATTTCAGACAGGAACTGATATATACCTGGAGATGGATGGTAGAATCCACAGACTTAGATCAAAGGTAAAAGATGTTCTCGAACTTGTTGATTATTTCTCCTCCCAGCATAAAAACCCGGAATCCGGCTTTCCATTCCCTGCGGGTGGCATAGGATACATTGGATACGAATACTGCAGGTTTTTCGATGAGATAAACCTTGATGAAAAACCAGATGAGACAAAAATCCCTGATGCACTATTTATATTTGGGCACACATTCCTCATCTTCGACCATTTCACAGATACCATTACATTGCTGGGCCTGAACTACAAGGAACATTCAATCAATCTGGAAAAAGCTATTGAAGAGCTTGAAAGAAGGCTCCATGACCTTGATTTTAACTATCTATACATACCTGAGGTCGATTATCCATCCATTCCGCTCAATCTCCATTCTGGCAGAGAAAAATTTATCAGAGGTGTCGAAAAGGTCAGAAGAGAGATTATCAAGGGGAACCTGCTTCAGGGTGTACTTTCAAATCGTATAAAAATCAGAACAGAAATCCCTGCTCTTGAGGCCTACAGGAAACTCAGATCTTTGAACCCCTCACCATATATGTTCTACATTGATTGTAAAAGATTTCAGCTTTTTGGGTCTTCACCTGAGGTTCATATCAGGGTGAAAGGCAAAAAAGCAACCATAAGACCAATTGCAGGTACAAGGAAAAGGGGCAAAACCCCCGAAGAGGATAAAAAACTGGAGGAAGAACTTTTAAATGATGAAAAAGAGATTGCAGAGCACCTGATGCTGATTGATCTAGCGAGGAACGATCTGGGCAGGGTATGCAAACCTGGAAGCGTCGAGGTTACGGAATACATGGGAATAGAAAACTACTCTCATGTAATGCATATTGTCTCCCAGGTTGATGGAGAGCTTGACAGTGGGAAGACAGGTCTGGATGCCCTTCGAATGAGTTTCCCTGCAGGCACAGTTTCAGGAGCACCTAAAATCAGAGCAATCGAAATAATCAATAAACTAGAGGAAGTAAAAAGAGGATTTTATGCGGGGATTGTGGGATATTTTGAGCCCGGAGGAACACTCGATACATGCATCACAATAAGAAGTGCATTGAAGATCGATGATATCCTTTATCTTCAGGCCGGAGCTGGAGTGGTCTACGACTCAAAGCCCGAAAGAGAATATGAGGAAATATGTGAAAAATTGAGAGCTCTATGCCTTTCACTGGGTATTGAGATTTAAGGAGGTAAAAAATGTTTGTTTTGATTGATAATTTTGATTCTTTTACGTATAACCTCTATCAGTATTTCAGGCAGATCTCAGATCATGAAATCAGAGTTTTTAGAAACAACAAAGTCTCCATCGAGCAACTTGAGAAATTAAATCCTGAGGGAATAATCATATCACCAGGGCCGGGAAGACCGGAGGATGCAGGCATTACCGTTGATGTGATAAAAAGATTTGCCCCGAAAGTTCCCATTCTCGGTGTTTGCCTGGGACATCAGGCAATAGGTTATGCCTTTGGTGGCTTAATCCTTCCATCTTCAAAGATACTCCACGGCAAAACAGATGAAATCTATCATGACGGAATGGGACTCTTCAGAAATATACCAAACCCGGCAATCTTTACACGTTACCATTCACTTATAATTGATAGAAACTCTCTGCCCGAAGAGCTTGAAGTTTCAGCTACTTCCAGCTCTGGCGAAATAATGGGAATCAGACACAGGGAATATCCAGTGGAGGGTATCCAGTTTCATCCAGAATCCGTAGCATCCCAGTATGGCAAAAAATTACTTAAAAACTTTCTGAGGTATAAAAGGAAACCCCTCGTTGTTTCCGAGCTGATTAAAAAAATAATTGAAAAGAATAACCTGAAACGGGAGGAATGCAGGGGTTTCATGGAGGAGCTAACAGAAGGAGAGCTTTCTGAAATTCATATCTCAGCATTTCTCACTGCAATGAGTACAAAAAAACCAACTCCGGATGAGCTGGCCGGACTTGCAGAAGAATTACTGAATAAAATGAGATCCATTAAAACAGAATCGCCTGTGCTTGATACATGTGGTACAGGTGGTGATGGATCTCACAGTTTCAATATATCCTCAATGGCAGCCCTCGTATGCAGCAGCTGTGGTATTCCGGTAGCAAAACACGGAAACAGGGGTATTAGCTCACGTTCTGGCAGTGCTGATTTTTACCGGGAGCTCGGGATCCCCACAGACACAATGCCAGAGGAAGCTGAGAAACTTTTAAAAGAGTGTGGATTTACATTTCTTTTTGCACCAATTTACCACCAATCGATGAAATATGCAGCAAAGGTAAGAAAACAACTTGGATTTAAAACTGTCATGAACCTGCTCGGGCCTCTAGTAAATCCGGCAGGCGCTGAATATCAGGTAATAGGTGTTTATGATAAAAGCATTATAGAAGTTGTTGCTGAGGCCGCTATCAAACTTGGAAAAAAACGGGTAATGGTGGTTCATAGCGAGGACGGACTTGATGAAATATCCATTTCGGCAGACACGTATGTCGTTGAGGTGGACAGCGATCAGAAAATGAAGAGCTACATTATACATCCAGATGAGATAATAGGTGAAAAATATGATCTATCTGTTATAAAAGGCAGCTGTGCCAAGGAAAATGCAAAAATGGCAATCGATCTGCTAAAAGGAAATAAGTACGAAGGGCTCAAGAAGGCAATTGCCATTAATGCAGGTGCAGGTCTTTATATATATGGAACCTGCAACAGTATATCTGAAGGATACTTACTTGCAAAGGATGCTATTGAATCCGGGAAAACACTTGAAAAAATATTGTTTATCAAAAAGACCAGTAAAAAAATAATACAAGACAGAAAACACCATTAAAAAACTTTAAAACAAAAAACTATAACGGAGACAGAGGATGAACCATTTTGCGCCGAATCTCTTAAATCTTAACTCAAGCATTCTCAATGAGATAGTTTCCAGTAAACTCAGTTTGCTGAGGCAACTGGGCCCAGAAATGGGTGAAACGATACCAGCAAAAAGAGAGTCCCCAATTACAGAATTCGGCAAAGATCCCTTTCTCATATGTGAGATAAAAAGAAAATCTCCATCAGCCGGAATTATAGCCGAAGATCTTGATCCTGTGAAACAGGCAGACAACTATGTCAAACATGGAATAAAAAATATATCCGTTTTAACAGAAAACAGATTTTTTGGTGGCTCACTATCAGATATTTACATAATAAAAAAGCAATTCCCACATGTCTCCGTTCTGAGAAAAGACTTCATTCTGGAGGAAGAAGAAATCGAGGTTTCATACAGAATAGGAGCTGATGCAGTTCTGCTGATTGCTTCAATCCTTGAAAGGGAAAAGCTTGAATATCTCTACAGAAAAGCGATCTCATTCAATCTCACACCCCTTGTTGAGGTAGGAGAGCTAAATGATATTGAGAAAATCAGCAATTTAAAGCCAGTACTGGTAGGAATAAACAGCAGAAACCTGAGAAGCTTTTATGTTGATCCTGCAAGGCCTATAACGCTCAAAAAACACATAAACTGGAGCTGCCACCTTATATATGAATCAGGCGTGAAAAGTATAGAGCAGGTCCTTACAGCAGTAAGCTCTGGATTTAATGGAGTACTTGTGGGGCAGTCAGTAATGCAGAATCCACACCTGATTCCTGAGCTCCTCAAAGGTTTGAAAGAAAAAAAGAGAGATTTCTGGATAAAAATATTTAACAGGATCCAACCCGATGTACCTCTTGTTAAAATATGTGGAATAACAAATGTAGATGACGCCCTGACGGCAGCAGAGTATGGGGCAGATATCATCGGTTTTGTTTTTGCAAAATCCCCGAGAAAAGCCGACTATAGTTTACCAGAAAAACTTTCCGACCTGCAGGTTTTGAAATCAGCGGTGGTTGTAACAGATGAATCCGGCGGAAAATTGGATGAGCGTGTAATACACCTGCTCGAAGACGGACTTATTGATGTAATCCAGTTTCACGGCAATGAGAGCCCTGAAAATTGTTTCATGATGGCCTACCCATACTACAAAGCGGTAAGGGTAAAATGTATCAAAGATATTGAATACGCAACTAAATACAGATGCCCCAGGGTCCTATTCGATACCTTTAGTGAAAAAAACATTGGTGGAACTGGTAAACAGATTGAAAACAACCTGGTTATCCATGCAAAAGACAGATTTCCATTATGGCTTGCCGGTGGGATTGGTCCGGAAAACGTAAAAAATATCATCACCCACTACAGCCCTGAGCTTATTGATGCCTCCTCAAGGCTCGAAATGTATCCCGGTAAAAAAGACAGAGGAAAACTAAAAATATTTTTCGAGGAGATCAAACGTGCAAAGGATATATAACGATTTTTTTGGTACATTTGGCGGCAGGTATGTGGCTGAAACTCTGAGAACAGCCCTGGATGAGCTTGAAGAAAGCTTTATCGAGGCCATGAATGATGAGGATTTTATAGCCCAGTACTCAAAATATCTCAAAGAGTTTGCTGGAAGACCCACTCCACTGATGTTTGCAGAAAATGCAACCAACGAGCTGGGCGGAGCAAGTATATATATAAAACTGGAGGGATTATTACATACAGGGGCCCACAAGATTAACAATGCAATAGGACAGGCTCTCCTTGCAAAAAGAATGGGTAAAACAAGAATTATTGCAGAAACGGGGGCTGGACAGCACGGTGTGGCGGTTGCAAGCGTCTGTGCGAGATTTGGTCTGAAATGCAGGGTCTATATGGGTGAAGTGGATATAAAACGGCAGCGGCCAAACGTTTTCTGGATGGAGTTGTTTGGAGCAGAGGTTTATCCAGTAAAAGGAACTGCTGGAACATTAAAAGATGCTGTCAGTGAAGCTCTGAGGGACTGGGCAGCTTCCCATGCCGATACCCATTACCTTCTTGGATCTGCCCTTGGGCCGAGTCCATACCCCGATATGGTCAGGGAGTTTCAATCAGTAATAGGTAGGGAGGTTAAATCCGAGATCGAACGATTGGGCCTGGACGTGGACAGCCTCATAGCCTGTGTGGGGGGTGGATCAAATGCAATTGGATTTTTCTATCCATTTCTCGAAACCTCAACCCCCAAACTTATAGGTGTTGAAGCAGGAGGAAAAGGTCAGGGACATGGGGAACATGCATCGAGAATGGGTGGATTTGGAAAGCCAGGGATCGTCCATGGCTACAAATCACTTTTTCTTCTCGAAGAAGATGGTCAGGTTGGAGAAACACATTCAGTTTCTGCAGGACTCGACTACCCGGGCATTGGTCCCCAACTTGCATACCTTGGTCAGAAAGGTAGAATAACATTTACCAGAGCATCGGATAAGGAAGCACTGGATGCAGTAAAATTTTTTGCACGAACGGAAGGCATTGTCTTTGCCCTTGAATCAGCCCACGCAGGTGCCGAAGCAATTAAAAGAGCCAGATCTCTTCCTCGATCAAAAGCTATCATAGTTAACATGTCAGGGCGTGGAGATAAGGATCTGTTCATCCTGGCACCCTATTTTGACAGAGATAAGTGGACAGATTTTTTAAGGAACGAATATACGGAATACTCAAAATTTTACTCATTCAGTGAAAAATAAAATTGGACTATTAAAAATAATCCTGGATACATTCCAGAATACTCAGGATAACTTTGAGCCAGGAGCCAAATTGTATGAAAACCAGAATAATGTCTCATATGGTTTCACACTATCCAAATTTTAAAGGAAGTCTTGAATTTGCAATGGCTCTTGTTGACGGAGGAGCAAGCTACCTGGAAGTACAGTTTCCATTTAGCGACCCAACGGCAGATGGGCCTTACATCCAGGAAGCGTGCAAGATAGCACTTGAAGAAGGATTCTCTATAAATAGTGGCTTTAAGCTTATTGAAAGAATAAAACGCTTTGCCGAAATACCCATTTTTCTTATGTGCTATGCCAATATCCCCTTCACTTACGGGATAAAAGATTTCATCAGAATATGTAAAGAAACTGGTGTAGAAGGGTTAATAGTTCCTGATCTGCCGTACGATTATGATGAGGGTTTATATACTACAGCACGGGAATATGATCTACATCCAATACCGGTTGTAGCCTTCTCGATGAAAGAAAAAAGATTACGAAATATCCTTTCCCAGCACTTCGAGTTTGTGTATGCAATACTAAGAAAAGGAATAACGGGAATATACACAGATATCGGTGAGGAAAACATCAGATTTATAAAGGAAGTCTCATCTTACGGTGGAAAAGTACTCGCAGGTTTTGGGATCTCAAGTAGAGAACAGGTAGAGCTTCTCATGCCACATGTTCATGCGGTTGTTGTTGGTTCTGCTTTTATTAAAAATATCCAGGCAGCAACGAGGGATAAAATCTATAACACCATATTTAGATTTATCAAATCACTTCAGGGAGAGTAATTACTTAACTTTAGGTAATGTCCCAAAGTTACGTGATATATGAATAAAAAATAATTGCCGTATA